>JAUNPN010000162.1 GCA_030536655.1 bacterium
ACCTGTGACCCTCTGCTTGTAAGGCAGATGCTCTCCCAGCTGAGCTAAACTTCCGAACAATAAGTCGGGGTGACAGGATTCGAACCTGCGGCCCTTTGGTCCCAAACCAAATGCGCTACCAAGCTGCGCTACACCCCGGAGCAACTTGTTTACTGTCCTCACCCGACGACTTATTTAGTATACCACAACCTATATTTTTTTTCAACGTGTTTTTTCCTTCATTTAGGGAAATTATTTCTTGATTTCACGTATTTTTCGTTTAATTCCTATCAAAATCTCTGTTTTTCGCTTTTTTTCATCTTTTTAATCATAGCTGCCGTCACAGCAGCGGAAATTACAATTCCCGCCATTCCGCAGTAACGGTACGCCGTATCGATAAGCCTTGAAAAGCCTGCTCCGCTTAAAACCAATCCCAATGCCGCGCAAAGACACACCGCGCGTTTATATCCCATATATACCCGCATGTACTCCGCCGCACACAGACCGTTTGAAACAGCCGTTGTAAACACCGCCGCCGCCATAACCACACTGTAACACAGCGCAAGCGCGCGGCTCTCCCGAAGCGTAAGCGTGAGCATAGGAAGCTCGCCGAGATTAATCCTTCCGTAATACACGCTTATTATAGCCCACATAAGCGTAAGCAGAATAAAAATCATCATACCCGACACAATTCCGGTAAGGTATCCTTCTCCCTTTTTTTTAAGAAATATTCTGCCGGACGCCAAGACCGTACCTGAGGTTATAAGATTATACCCGGCATAGCTGACCCCCGAAGCAGCCGCATTCAGCGGCATAAAGGTTTGATGCTCGCGGTAGCCCAGAAGATACAGACATACCGCGGCAGCCGCAACAAAAATAACCGCGCCCACCGCCGCGTTTACCATAACAGTGCTTTTGCTGCCCTTAAGCAGCACCGCCGCAGTAAGCGCCGCAAGCATTACCGCTCCGAACGCTGATTTCAAACCAAACAGTATGCCCGCAAGCTCACCGAAGCAGGCGCACATAACCGCAAGAGTGCATATTGAAAAAACAAAAGTAAGCGCGTCAATTCCCCGGCGCAGCCTGCACGGGAGCAGCTCCCCCGTAAGCTCGTTATATCCGCGCCCATAACGCAGAGCGCACTCCGAAACCACTCCGCCGAATGCTCCGATAATCATGGACGCAATCACGATACCAAGCGCGCCGTAACGCGAAAACACCGCAAAAAACATCAGCGTTTCCTGCCCGGACGCAAAGCCCGCTCCCATTAATGCAGCGGCATACGAAAAAGCCGCAAGAAATATTCCGGTCATATTTTTCACCTCGAAATATTTCTATGCGGCGCCGCCGGCTAATATGACAGACCGCTCTTATATGTAATAACAGTAATCGGATTCCGTATTTTTTTCCTCCGCTCTCCTCATTAAATCGGCAATGGTCGTTGAATCAAGATAATCATTTATTGCTTTATATAACCCCTGCCAGAATTCTATTGTCGGACACTCCGACACCCTCGGACACTGATTTTCTTCCCCCTCAAGGCACGCTACAGGCGACATATCTCCCTCGGTCACACGCAGAACATCGCCCACAGTATATGCATCCGGCTCCTTCGACAGCCTGTAGCCTCCCTGTGAGCCGCGGCGGCTTCTCAGATACCCCGCCTTGCTCAGCATATTCACTATCTGCTCCAGATACTTTACAGATATGCCCTGCCGTTCCGACACATCCTTGATCGATACATTTCCGCCGCCGCTGTGCTGTGCAATATCAAGCATAAGACGTATCGCATATCTGCCCTTTGTCGATATTTTCATCCCTGTTCCTCCTATTCATAGTTTTCCTCTATGAATTAATTATATCACACCCTGTTTTGTATGTCAAGGTTTATGGGCGGGATTTTTGAGCTACCGGCGGATATTATCCCCCGTTTCCCCCCGGAAGGGGCGCCTTTGTGCTGCGGCTTTCATGTTATATTCATTGACAGCTGAACAATAGCGCAAAAAGATTTTCCGGCTGTTGACAACCTTTGCTGATTATGCTACAATAATAATAAGAATAAACTCACAGGAGGTTACACAATGAACAAGCATTCTATCACAGCGGTTACAGCCTTATCTCTGTTTACCGCCGCCTTACCCTCGTATGCCGAGGGTGGCTCCCCCGCCAATGCTTCCGTTACCGCGGACAAAACCGCGCAGTGGACAAACCAAGAAGCAGCCGCAAATTACGATTTGCGCATCCACGGCTGGAATGCCTGGGAAACCGCTGCTTATATCGGCTTTACTCTGCCAGAGGATTTCACTCCGTCCGCACTGAAAAATGCAGTGCTGCGGCTTGACACTCTCGGCGCGTCCGCTTCCGGAGAAGCTTATATTTACGCCGCAGACTACGGTGCCTTTGATAACGGTACACAGTATGAGGGCGCGTCCGCTCCGTCGTACAGCGAAACGGAAATACTAAGCTTTACCTCACCGGCTGCGGCGGGCGAATTCGATATTGATTTAACCGATTACATAGCGTCGCTCCCGTCCGGGACGTCTACAGCGGCATTCAGAATCGATGTTAAATCTCAGGACACAAACAACAACTGGGTTATCGGTTCACTGACTAATGCCGGAACCGCTCCCAAGCTCCTTCTTGACTACGGCACAGGCGCGCCGGAACCCGGTACAATCCAAAACAGCCGTTTTTCCGATGGTTTGAACGAATGGACCGCAGAGGGCAGCGCAGACGTAAAGGAAGGCGCGCTCGTTCTGACAGGCGGCAGCGCGCGGGTAAGCCAGAAGGTGACAGGAATCGAGGACGGAATATATGACGTCGGAGCAAAAGCCATGACCTCCGATATTTCGGGAACAGCTTACGTTTATGCGAAGGCTGAGGGTCAGACTGCCGCAAAAACCGCAATTCCTCAGTCCTCCGCAGCAATGACGATAACCGTTCCCGGCGTTTCCGTCAGGAACGGAGTTCTTGAAGTCGGGGTATACGCTGACGGCAAGGACGAAAACACAGTAACTCTTGATGATTTTACGCTCACAAAATCAGCGCCGACACGCGTTCCTTTCCTAAAGGGCGGCGAGATTTCCAAGCTTACATATGTTGAGGACATGGGCGCAAAATTCTTCCGCGCAGACGGATCCGAAGCGGACGCACTTCAGATCATGGCGGAAAACGGTTTTAACCTTGCAAGAATACGGCTGCTCGACGACCCGGGCAAGGGTCACGGCGACGGTTCATATTACCTTCCCGAAGGCTACATGACGCTTGAGGACTGCCTTAATCTGGCAAGGCGCGCAAAATCCAAGGGTATGCAGATCGAATACACAATCGCGTACTCGGACTACTGGGTTGACGGTGAAAAGCAGATGGTTCCCTACAGCTGGCAGCAGGAAATCACACAGCAGGGACTTACCGGCGAACCGCTCATAGCTTATCTTGAAAACAAGGTTTACGAGTACACAAAAACCTCGATGCAGGCGATGATTGACCAAGGCACCTGCCCCGAATACGTTTCAATCGGAAATGAAATTCAGGTGGGTATACTTTTCAATCACTACAGAAGCAGCAACGGCTTGTACAACAAACCCGAACCGCTCGCAAGACTGCTGAACGCGGGCGCAAAGGCTGTCCGCGAAACCGCTCCGAACGCGAAAATCATTCTCCACAGCGACAACGGCGGCAAGGTAAGCAGACGTTCAACCTTCATTAACGCAATGAAGCAGGTGGATTTTGACGTTATAGGCGCTTCCTTCTATCCGTTCTACAATGCTGACGTTTCGATTGACACCGTAGTATCAGAGTTCAGCACCTTTGTAAATCAGTACGACAAAGACGTGATTATCATGGAAACCGGATATAACTGGAACCCGTTAAAGGCGGACGGATACCCGGGACAGCTTCAGAACAGCGGCTATTACCAGGATATATACGGCGAAAGCGAGAATGGACAGAGAGCATTCCTGACGGAATTATACGCAAAGCTGAAAACTGTACTCGGCGGCCGCTGCATCGGCGATCTGTACTGGGATCCGGTAATGGTTCACAGTCCCGAATGGAAAATCGGCTGGGCGATCAGAGAATCGGACGACGTCACCGACAGCAATGTTGTTCCGAACTCGACTATTTTCGACTTTGACGGTAAGGCGGTTGAAGGTCAGAATGCCATGCGCGACAATGCAAATTCTACGGACAAGCTTCTTATAACGGGCAGAATCACCGATAAGGACGGTGCTCCGGTAACCGATGCCGGGCTTACATTTACCGCCGACGGAAAGTCTTACAGTACCGAAACTGACGCATACGGCGAATATATCGCGGCGGTTGATTATCCGAACTCGGAAAGCATAGCAGTCGGCGTTATCGGCTGCACAGGCGCAGAACAGCTTGCCGTACCGCGTTATGACAACGTTATAAGGGGCGCGGATTTTGCGCAGACCGAACCTACGGTTCCTCCGTCGGATTCACCCGCTCCGCCGCACGAACTGTACGGATTTACAATAAACGAAAACAAATTTACCGCAAAGTGCGACGACCCCGACAGTGAAATGTTCGTAGCCGAATATGATAATGACGGGCGCCTGCTTGCGGTTCACGCTGACGCGCGCGAGGGCGGCATTATGCCGGAAACAGCCGAAGTAAAGGCTTTCGCATGGAAACGCGATACTCATGCTCCGGTCTGGTCATATAAACAGTGAGTTATACAAATTCAAGGGCGGCGAAGAAAACACCGCCCTTATCCTTTCATAAATTTGCGCAAAAAAACCGTCCCGCACCGTCCGAAGGCGGTACGGAAACGGTTTCCGTTTCTTTCATACAATATAAATCTTTCATTCGGAAAAGCCGAGCCTTTTCACTGATTTTTCCGTTGTTCCAAGACTTATCTTTATTGAATCCTCATCTTTTTTACAGAATCCCTGGATATTCCCAACGCTTCCGTAAGAGCCGTTGCCGCGAGTTCCGCTCCGTCAACGTCGGGGGTTCCTCCCGAAAGAGCTATTACAGATTCTCTGCTGAACTGCTTGATTTCTATTGAAGGCGCCGAAAATAATGTTTTCATCATTTCTCACCTCCGTCCTCAAGAACAACGCTTGTTACCGCCGCCCCGCCGAGATCGTATACTACCAATCCGCAGGTGATGTTTCCGGTTACGGACTGCATGCCCGTTGCCATTGAGCGTGTGTCGTTCGTTGACAATTCCACCTTCCATGTCGGGTTCTTCATGCTGACCTTTGCATCCTGAACGTAGTATGCCTTTGCGTCCTTGTTTATCGTAGCCGCAGAGCTGTCGAATTCAAGCTCGGACGCATTTGCCTTTGTGAAGTAAAGGAGGTCTGCGAAGTTTCTCTTAAGAATAGAGTCGGACGCTTCCTCGCGCGAGCCTACCGCAGTGATTGACGTAAGTTTGGAGCAGTTGTTGAAAACGCTGTCATAGTAAATATTAACTCTGCTCGGGAGTTTTACGCTTGTTAAGCTGCTGCAATTGCTGAAAGCATAACCTTCAATATTTGTAACTCCGTTCGGGATTTCTACGCTTGTTAAGCCGCTGCAATTGCCGAAAGCATAATCTCCAATATTTGTAACTTCGTTCGGAATTGAATAGGATTCAGCTTTCTTTCCCGCCGGATATTGTATAAGTGTACCGTTGTTATCAAACAATACTCCGTCAGCCGAATAATAGCTGCTATTTCCGTCTTGCACGTTAATTGCCGCAAGGCTGCTGCACCAGAGGAAAGCACACCTTCCAATTGATGTAACGCTGTTCGGGATTTCTACGCTTGTTAAGCCGCTGCAATAGAGGAAAGCATTACTTCCAATCGATGTAACGCTGTTCGGGATTTCTACGCTTGTTAAGCCGCTGCAATAGTGAAAAGCATAATCTCCAATAGCTGTAACGCTGTTCGGGATTTTCACGCTTGTTAATCTTTCGCAATCGCCGAAAGCATAATCTCCAATATTTGTAACTCCGTTCGGGATTTCTACGCTCTTTAATCTGTAGCAATAGTAGAAAGCTCTATATCCAATAGATGTAATACCCTCCCCGATAACAACGGACGTGATTTTGTTGTATTCCGAAATCGTCGAACGTATTTGCGGAACTTCGCCCGTACCCGATATAGTAAGAATTTTACCATCGTCGCTCAGGGTATAGCTTACCGTATCCGAAAGCGTTCCATTTGTTTCGGCATACGCGGTTACCTCCGCCGGCATATCCGCTCCGGGAACTGCCGCGGGAATTGCTGACAATAATGCTGCGGCTGTCATTACCGCCGCGCATGATTTTAAAAATTTACTCATATAAATTTTCCTCTCTTTCTTAAGTCTTGAATGACAAGAGTTTATCCGTAAATGAAGCGCTTTCCTACGGTTTTCCGTCATGCTGACCCGAAAACCCGATTTTGCAATACGCGTTCCTTAATTACCGACAAGCTCTGAATTTTATCCGCTGCCTGAATTTTACTTACCTCTCTTTCCCCCGCACACAATTTATACAAGTATATTGTTTCTATACAGGCTGTATCAAACAGTCTGTAATATGCACCTAACGCAGCTGAATAAGTAAATATGTATAATTTACAAGAATTATTATACCATTTATTGCTTGTAATGTCAAGTTTGAAAAAAGATAAGCGGCGCATTTTGCCGCCCTCAGCGACTTGAAGTATAAACATACGTCGGCGTCGCTTCTGACGGC
>JAUNPN010000018.1 GCA_030536655.1 bacterium
TGACCGCCGCCTCTTATTCTTGCCGTATAAATCCCAATCAATTAAGAATATTGCCGCCCCGGTTATACCAAGCTGCACAAATGATATAGTGGAACAGTATGTCAAATTTACAAAAGTGATAAACGAACAGATAAAAATATACGGCTATGATGTGAAAGCAGTAACAGAAGCGATTAGAATATGCAGGGACGAGGATATATTAAGGGAATATTTGTCAAATCGTGAGAAGGAGGTAGTAACAATGATGTGTACGTTGTTTAGTGAGGAAAAGATAATGAAGGCATATGAGAAGGAGCTTCTAAGAGAAGGAAGAGCCGAGGGAGAGAATAATATAGTAAAGAAAATGCGAGCAATGGGAATGAGCGAAGAAGAAATCGACCGTATTTTATCGGTGGAGCTGGACAAAATATCATAAAAATATATGGGATTTTGGAGGATATAGGTTGAATTTCTCTGAAATTCCATATTTTTTTGATGGTGAAAATGACGAAAATTATTACCGGAAAAAGAATATAATATACAAAGTTGACAAAGATTTTACGGAAATTTTGCTATAAAAATAAAGATGTTTTAATATTTTTGGTAAAAAATCCGATATTATCATCTTTTTTATTGACAACGCATAATAAGGGTGATAAAATAAATATAAAAAATGAAGCTTATGCCCTTTTTGACGTGGGAAAAAATGTAATTGACGCATAGAGAGCATAGGCAGCGGAAAAAATATTTATAGAAGGGGAGATTTTTTTATGAAGAATGTGAAGAACTACACACTTCAATCAAGGATGCTGGCGTTCATTTTGGCATTTGCCATGGTGATAGGCGTCTGCCCGGCGGCGTTTGCGGCAGGGGAAAAAACTGTAACGGTAGGTAACCCCACCGCAGAATTTACAGGTACAGGCGTTGAAGACGGTACAGCATCTACCGGGCAGGCATTTGGTATGCATATTTCTGCCGGCTTTAATGCAGATGTGGATGGAGTTGAGGAGCCTGAGCTGCGTGTTTACATAGGTAATATGGAGGATACGTCATTTGTTTCTTTTACGGGAAAGTTTGCAGGTGACAGTGCAATTATAGACGATGTCAAATATACCGTACAGTATGACAGTGCGGCGGGAGAAAAGTATCTTCTGGTTGAAAAGTATGACAAAAACCAAAACAAAGTTGTGCCATGGGTAGGCGGCGATACGATTAACGCTGTTCTTGGTGCGAAGTTTGACAGAGATGCAAAAGACGGTACGGAATGGAATATTTATACTAAGGTTGTAAATCCGGCAGACGGCATAGTTATTTCTACCGGAGAGCAACACAAAGTAACTGCGGAATCCGATGTGGTTATGAATAACACAAAGTCGGTTAATACGGACAATATTGCAGTTGGTGCTGTAAGCGGAGCGACGATGATAGATTCGGATATTGTATATCACTTATCAGCATACACGGGAACGGAGCCGGACAGTGATTATATGCTTGCTGTAGGAGAGGCTCCGGTTACCGAGTATACTGTTACGGATACGTTTACTCTGCCTGCGGGACTGTATATTTCAGGTACGGATGAAAATGCGCTTAAAAGCGCTTTAAGTGCTGATTTCGATTATACAGTTAAAAATATTACAACCGACAATAATTGTATCACAGGCTTTACGATTGAACATACCGAAACAAATGCAAATCCTGCTCAGAATCAGGTTTCGAATTTCAGCGGCAACCTTACGGTATTAAAGGATAAAATTCAGGTTTCGGCGGATTTTAACAATACATCGTCTAATAAAGCTGAAATAAAAAATGAGATTGGGGTTTCGTATAAGACAGTAAACAGTCCTGAGGGACAAAATACAGCGCCGGTCAGTGCTGTCACCACTGTATACAGACCAAGTTCTGCGGCGTATTCCGAAGCAAATAAGTCTATTGAGGGCGTTTATGATGAATATAACACATATAATTGGGGCAACGGATATCTTATAGAAGGAGATTATGTATTATATAAGGTTTCTTTTAAGAACAGCGGAGAAACCGCGCTTTCGAACGGTACAATAACAGATGCCTTGCCGGAAGGACTAAGCATAGTAACAAATCTTACGGGAGAGGCAAAAGAAAAAGTAAAAAATAAGCTGAATAAGAATTGGGAAGATTTATACAGTACAGGCGCGCATGTTGACAGCGGAACGGCAAACGTTGCAATCAACGGAAATACGGTAACTTTCAGCAATATTTCTGTTGAAGCAAACACATATTTTACAGGATATATTCTTGCAAAGATAACGGGTGCGGTAAACTCGGAAACAGTGAGAACAAATACAGCCGTTATTGACGATGACAGTGTAACGGCAAAATTTAAGCAGAATCCGAAGAGCGCCAAAATAGGTATTACAAAAACGGTTGTAAATAGCAGCAGAAATGATAATACAAAATATTCAGCAGGAGATCAGGTTGAATATATTGTAACGGTATCGAACAGCGGTTCGGCGGACGCGCAGAACGTTAAAATCACAGATTTATTTCCATCAGGGGTTATAGACGTTGAATCCGTTAAGGTTGGCGATGAAGATGTAACACAAACAGTTACAGTGACAGGGGATGATAAGGCTCAGGCAAAGACCTATGATTTCGGAAGCTTTAATATTCCGTCAAAAGGCATGATAGTAATTACATTTCATGGTAAAGTAAAAGATGGTGTAAAAGACAGTCAGATCAACAATCATGCCGAAGCTACTTATAATGGTTCTGTAGTTAAAGCAGACGCAATACTGCAATGGGATAATCCGGCGGCGTATGTCAATATTACAAAGTCGGGCGACAAGGACGGTTCGTATGTTGCCGCGGGCGACAAGATTAAATATACGATTAAGGTGGATATGGGTACGCAGACGTTTGATACGGAAGTTCCTCTTGTTATAAAGGATATTATTCCGTCGGGACTTACGGTTGATTCAAGTACATATGAGGTGACAAGTGGATCTTCATCCATGACACCTTCGAATAATCAGCAGGAGTATACATATACAATTACGGGAAGCGGTACCGGTGTGATTACGATTGTATGTACTGTAGGAGAGGATGCTGTAGACGGAACGGAGATTAAGAATACGGCTTACGTAGTCGGAGGAAATTCGAACGGCGCGTCTTCGGGCAAAGCGCTGGTAGGCTCGGCAAATCAGTACCCTGTTGAAAAAACGGCTGAAATCTGGCATAACGGTGAAAAAGTAGGCGATATTGCAAGCGGCGCGACAGGAGCTGTTCAGCCGGGCGATACACTTAAATTTAAGATTAAAGTGACCAATAATTCCGGAGCGGATGTTACGAGGATTGATGTTAGTGAAAAGATTACAGGTAGATATAATAATAGTCAGGATATAAAGCTATTAAAAGTTACCAGAATAACAGCAGGAAACGGAGCTTATGGAGTAGATAGGTCATATGATTCATCTTGGACAGATCGGGAAGGAAATCTAAAATTAAACGGCAATGGACAAAGGGAAATCTATATAGATTCCAATCAAAATGATTATGGTTCGGGTTGGTACGCAAAAAAAGGTACTGAAGGTACAATAATTCTAACCAATAATATGGGTGAAATTAATCAGTACAACCAGAGCAATTATCATTTTAATCCGGACTTTAAAATTGAAAATGGCGGAAGTATAATAATTGAGTGCGAAGCAGTGTTATCAGGCGATACTAACTTAATTGGTGAAAATGACACAACAACAGCATCAAACTCAGCGTGGGTAGGCAACGATACTCCGTCAACGGTATATTATACAACGCAGGCGGCGACGCCGACGGCTAAACCGGGGGAAACAGAAGCGCCTGTTACGCCGAACCCGAATATGCCGACGTTGAAGATTGAAAAATCAGTTTCAAGAACCTTTGGCGGAGAGGCAGTAAAAGAAATTGTATTTAAGGATAAAGCTTCGCTTACAAGCAGTAATAGCGAAGTGATGTATACCGTAAAGGTTACAAATGATTCTCCATATCCTTATACGGCATCTAATGCGGCAATACTTGACCAACTTCCGGCGCAGTTTGGACTAAAAGCTCAGGAAACGGGCAGTATATGGATACAAGAAAATAATAGTGTTCATATTAACTCAAGAACATTAGCAACCGTAGATGAGGAAGCTGATTATAAGACAGCAGAATGGAAAACAACAGGAACGATAAAAAGTGAATTAAACCTTCCCGATACTGACGTATTCCCGCAGAACTGGCTTGCAGTAGGTCTGGAAACGGATACAACAAATCATACATTAACAATACCGGCAAACAGCTACTTTACATTGGTATATGCGCTGAAATTGAAACCAAGTGCTGTGGAGCAAATTGAAAATGAAATAGGAAATGGTCCTTTTGAATTTGATCAGCAGACGGCAAGCAACACTGCATATTTTACGGGAGATACGGACTTTAAGAATTCAGACGGTACTGTAACAAAGGTAATTGTGGATTCGGAAAGCGTTGTTTTGCGTTCAAGCACCGTACATCCGGGGGTTCAGAAAACGGCATATGCTTATCTGGAACCGGCGGGAGACAGTTTTACATATAGTTCGTATAATGCGCATCCGGGCGCAAGATTGATTTGGAAGCTTAAGGTTGTAAACGACAAGGATACAAACAACACCGGAGAAACAATGACAAAGTACACTCTTACAGATGTGCTTCCGGAAAGGTATCAATATGTCGAGAATCAGACATATACGAATCAGAATAATGTAACGTATCCTAGTGGTCTTTCGGGGGAAGCAGAGCAATTTAAGAACGGAAAAATTATTAAGCATTGTGAAAACGGTGAAATTAAGGAACTTGATGTGCCGACGCCGACGATGAATGGCAGCAATCCTGTTTGGTCGTTTGATTCGACAAGTAATCCTGATTATGAGTTAAAGCCGGGCGAGTATCTTGAATTTCTGCTCATAACGGAGCCGACCACCGAGTCATGGTATTCCGGTGTATATTACAATAAGGCTTTGCTTCAGACGGACGGCAAATATTATGAGGATACCATTAAGGTGGGAGCTGTTGACGAGGATGGAAACATTTCGGACGGAGATAACTTCTCAATTAATACAATCCTAACCTCGGCAAATATTTCTGTTACAACCTCAACAGGAGCAACTGCACAGGGAGGAACAGAAAATAATGTTGCAGAGGGTGAAGCCGGTAAAGAGGTAACATATACCTTAACGGTCAAAAATGATGATGGTACCGGGCAGTCTATAAAGAATGTATCTATCATTAACAGACTGCCGTATGTAGGGGACAGCGGAGTAATTGTATCCGGTCAGAGAGGATCTGAATTTGACGTTACCTTTGCTTATAATTTGAAGGTTGAAGTTCACAGAAACAATGGAACTACACAAGAGCTTACATCGGAACAATATACCCTGACAACCTACTCGGGAGATACGTCAAAGAGCTTTACGGAAGCTTCCGATGACTGGACAAAATACGATGTTGAGGGCTGGTCAGATGAGTGGGACGCTTCATCGAAGCTGATTCGTGTTATGGTTGGAACTGATGAAAAGCCGATCACGCTGGCTAATGGCGAATATATTACGGTAACCTATAACGCTAAGCTCCCGGAGGACGGCGGAGAAAAGGATCAGACAGCATGGAACAACTTTGCATATCATTATGATGCGGTTGATGGTGCAACAAATATGGCGGCGGAGCCTGCATCGGTCGGAGTTAAGCTTCCGGCGAATACAAAGCTGACGGGAAATATCAGAGTAAAGAAGGTATTCTCCAGTCCGAATAAGGAAGCGAAAATATTCTACTTTGCGGTTTTTGACAAGCCGTATACAGACGGAGCTGAACCGCTTGCAGTAAAGCCAATCAGCGTAACAAGCAGCGGCAAAGCAGATAAGCCGTCAAATGCAGAGTTTACATTTACAGACCTTCCATATACTGCAATCGGACATAACGTAAATTACTATATTTATGAAACAGATGCGAACGGTGTTCCGCTTGCGCAGAGCAAGACGAACAACGGCTATGTAATGAGCAAAGGTTTCTACCGTCCCGAGAAGGGAACATATACTACGTTGTATGATGCGAACAATACAGCAAATAAAAACATAGCTCCGACGGACGATGAAAATATTCAGTACGTTTATGCAACAGATGAAAAGGGTTCAAACAAGGTAGAGTATGTAAAGGAAGGCGGAGTATGCTACTGGGTTAAGGGATTAAGTCCAAAACAGACAACCAACTCGGCAATCTTTACGAACTTTGTGCCCGAAGAACAGATAGAAACAACAAAGACAATTTACGGACCATATTATGCAGATGTTGCAACAAACTTTGATGCGGCGAACAATCCGGGAAGCGGCATGACGAAGGATAACCTTACTACCGGTGTTGTAACAGAAAGAGGCGCAGACGGAACTGTAACCAATCGTGATGAGCGTGATGATAATACCGATGCAAATAGAAATATCAAAACAACTTATGACAGCGGTAGGGAAATATCAAGCTCTGCACAGTATAATTTCGGTAACGGCTGGGGTAACGAAGAAGGTCATACCGTTTCGACCGGATTCATGGCTAGGATTACAGGCGGAACAGGCGGAACAACTATCAACAAGGTAATGTGGGATATAACGTCAAACCCGCTGAACAGCGACGGTGTGTTTGTAAAGCTGTCGGACAGCGAATATAGCTCGTTCAGTCAAAAGATGTCAGAAAAGGGATATGATCTTGAGAAAATGTTTAACGACGGTCCTGAAAAATACAATTCAAGTATTTACAAAATTGTACAGGGAACATCAGAAGCATCATTAACATCGGCAGATTCGGCGGTTGACATGGACGTTAGCGACGACCATGATTCGGGCATCGAGAACGAAGAAGAAGAAGGAGCGACCTTCAATGCTAATGATGATGATATAAGCTTCTCCGGCGACGACGACGAGTTTCTGAATGTGGGCGATGATGCAATGGATGCGATGGCGGAGCTTAACGAGGTTACGTGTGAGCCGCTTAACTGGAAGATTACGGACAGTGTGCCGGCAATCACTCTGGGCGCCGGTGCGAGCGTAAATATTGGTATTATCATTGACCAAATTTATGATAAGAATGCGATTGGAGATATTGTTCTTAATCCAACGGATGCGCAGGCGGAAAATGCAACGGCTGCGGAGAACGCTAAGATAGAGAATTACGGTCCTCAGTCGGATGTACCGGCATTCAATCTTAGCGGCGAATACCAGACAATGGGTATAGAAAATGTTCTTCAGCCACTTTCTGTCGGCACATATACTATGGGAGCATCGTTATTCAACAAGGGAGATGTAACCTCTATTATCTCAAATAATGGAGAGCAAAAGTACTTCATGCTTTGCGCCGGAGATTACTATGAGGAAAAAGCTGATGGAACAAAATCTTATAAAAATAATATCACGATCAATGACGATAATATCAGAATAGGAAGCTTCCAATATACAAAAGATTACAGCATAGTTAATAAGCAGCCTACACCGGCAATCGCAGTTAAAATTCCGGAAGGCGGAGTAAGACTTACGTTTGACCTTGACGGAGGAACCACTGAAAAGCCGAGATACCTTACAATTCTTCATAAGACAGGGGAAGAAAGCTTTGGGGATATTCCGGAGATTCGGCGTAATGATCTAGAAAATACAAATGCAACACAGTTGAAAGTCAATTATGATGGTGAGCAAAAACCGTATATTGATATAAGCACGACAGGTGTAGTATACATTACATCGACAAGTTCGAATATTAATATTAAGAGCATTGAAGTTTCGGCGATCCCGGCAAACTAATGGAAAGGGAGGACGATAAAAATGAAAAAATATAATAGACCTATTATAGAAGTACTCCTTTTCGATGAGGAAGAGGTACTTACAACATCGACAATGAATATGGGATTTGATTCTGAGAAAGCAATCACCAAGATGATGGGTGATGATGCAGGATTGAACACAAATAGTAATACAAGTGTAAGTATAACATCTGTAAAGGTTACTAATTTAAATTGACAATCATTGTTGCTGAAGTATAAAAAGGACACGCGGAAGCGTGTCCTTTTTGCGTTCAGACCTGAACAGAAGGGGCGGCGATCATATTTTCATAAACGCACAAAATATTAAATTTATATTACAACGCACGGATTTAAGTTGTGTACAGACGGATATTGTGGTATAATGTAATTAATTATACCATCCCTTGCGGAAAAGGAGGAGATGACATGGAAAAGAAAAGGATTTCCGATTACAAGGCGCTTGCGAGAATGACAATGAAGCAGCATTACGGAACCATGCTGCTTGCGGTTCTTATCATGATTGTGATACAGACGGTGATAACACAGATTTTTTACGGACTGTCGCATACGGGTTCGTATGTTATGCTGGGAGCATATTTTGTGCTGGAGCTTCTTGTTTCTCTTATTATACTCGGTCCGCTTTCGATTGGACTCAGCGGATTTTTTGTCAGCTGCATATCGGGTGAGTATGATTTGAAGAATATCTTTCGTCCGTTCAGAACAAACCTTACAAATACGGTTAAGGTGTATTTCTTTATGCAGCTTAAGCTGTTTTTATGGATGTTTATACCGTGGCTTATCGGAATGGGTATTGTTGTTGCGGCGGTGTGTATTTTCAGCAGCGGTTTCGCGGCGGCGCGTTTGAGTGAATTTGCATATGTGTTTACGGATATTCTGTTCGGTAATACGGATTCGCTCGGCACGAGAGAAACAGAGATATTCGCGGCGGTTTATCTCGGCTTGCTGGCGCTCAGCTTTTTGTTTATGATTCCCGGAATTATAAAGTCGTTTGAATATGCGATGATACCATATATTGCTGCGGAGAACGCCGACATAAGCGTAAAAGAGGCGTTCAGAAGAACAAAGCTTATGATGAAGGGGAACAAGCTGCGGTATTTCGGACTGAATTTCTCATTCATCGGATGGCTTCTTCTCGGAATGCTTATATTTATATTCGGAATGGTGTTTTTTATGCCGTATTTGTATACTGCGACAGCTCACTTTTATGTTGACGCAAAAAGCCGATTGGAAGGCGGCGGTTCATTTTCGGACGGTTACGGCGGCAATTACAGAGATATGGATAAGGGTGATACCTTCGGATTATAATTATGGAACAGATTAAAAGACTGGAAAAATCGCAGCGGTATGAGGTTCTGGATCTCTGGCTCCGCTGCGTTATGATAGACAATCCGTTTATTGAGGAAAACTTTTGGCAGACTCATTACGAGCGTGTAAAAAATGATTATCTTGTGGGAAGCGATACATATGTCTATATGTCGGATGGTCAGATTGCCGGATTTATATGTATTACAAATCACAATTATATCCGGGGCTTGTTTGTTGACCCGAAATTCAGAAGGAAAGGTATAGGCGAGAAGCTTATCGAGTACGCCAAGGGAGCGTTTTCCATGCTACATGTGAAGATATATATGAAGAACCGTACAATGGTCAAGTTTGCCATGAGAGCCGGCTTTGTAATCGACGGCGCTGAAATGCAGCGCGAAACCGGTGAAATTCAGTATAACTTTATATGGGACGAAAATGAGTAGCCGAATAACGTAAAAAAACGCCGTAAACAATCAGAAGTTTGCGGCGCTTTCTTTCCCTTATTATTTTGTGATAAAAAATACGAAAATTTTGATTTTCTTTTGCGAATGTATTGCAAAATGGATAAAACTGTGCTATAATTAGATTAGTTTATTTTGAAGGGATTAACCCCTTCTCCAAGGAGGAATTTAAAATGATTAAGAAGGAACAGGTTTTGACACAGTTAATGGACTGCGGTCTTGTTGCTGTTGTAAGAGCGAACAATGCTGAGGAAGCAATCAAGATTTCAGACGCTTGCTTGGCTGGCGGCTGCACAGGTATTGAGCTTACATTTACAGTACCGGGCGCCGATAAGGTTATCGCTGCGCTTGCCGATAAGTATAAGAACGGCGAAATGATGCTCGGCGCGGGTACGGTTCTTGACCCGGAAACTGCAAGAGCAGCTATTCTTGCAGGCGCTAACTTCATCGTATCACCGGCATTCAACCCGGAAACAGCAAAGCTCTGCAACCGCTACAGAGTACCGTACATGCCCGGCTGTGCAACAATCACTGAGGTTATAACAGCTATGGAAGCAGGCGCTGATATTGTTAAGATTTTCCCGGCTGACCTTTACGGACCGAAGATTATCAAGGACATTAAGGGACCGCTGCCGCAGGCTCAGATGATGCCGACAGGCGGTGTTGACAAGGATAACGTAGGCGAGTGGATTAAGGCGGGCGTTGTTGCAGTAGGCGCAGGCTCGTCACTGACAAAGGGCGCAAAGACAGGCGACTATCAGGCAATTACAGACACAGCTAAGGAGTTCATTGCGAACATCAAGGCTGCAAGAGCTGCTTTATAATAATTAGAAAGATAAAAAGGAGAGGATTCCAATGGCAAAGATTGTTACAATGGGTGAAATTATGTTAAGATTATCAACACCCAATAATGAGAAGTATATTCAGGCTGACGAGTTCGATATTAACTACGGCGGCGGCGAGGCTAACGTTGCGGTTTCACTTGCAAACTATGGTCACGACGCTGAGTTCGTTTCAAAGGTGCCGGCTAACCCGATCGGCGAATGCGCAGTTGCCGCTTTAAGAAAGTACGGCGTTGAAACAAAGCACATTGCAAGAGGCGGAGAAAGATTGGGTATCTACTTCCTCGAAACAGGCGCTTCAATGAGACCGTCAAACGTTACTTATGACCGCGCTCATTCGTCAATTTCAACAGCAGTTCCGGCTGACTTCGACTTTGATGAGATTTTTGAGGGCGCTGACTGGTTCCACTTTACCGGAATCACACCGGCTGTATCAGACGCTGCCGCTGAGCTGACAGAGCTTGCCTGCAAGGCTGCAAAGGCTCACGGCGTAACTGTTTCATGTGACTTAAACTTCAGAAAAAAGCTCTGGTCATCAGAGAAGGCTCAGAAGGTTATGTCAAACTTAATGCAGTATGTTGACGTTTGCATCGGCAATGAGGAGGATGCGGACAAGGTTCTCGGATTTAAGCCGGAGAATACAGACGTAACAAGCGGCGAGTTAAACCTCGCAGGCTATGAGAGTATCTTTAAGCAGATGGTAGCTAAGTTCGGCTTTAAGTATGTTATCTCGTCATTGAGAGTTTCAAAGTCGGCTTCGGATAACGGCTGGTCGGCCTGCATCTATTCAAGCGCCGATGATGAGTTCTATCACTCAAAGGAGTACAGAATTCATCCGATCGTAGACCGCGTAGGCGGCGGCGACAGCTTCGCGGGCGGTACAATCTGCGGCTTTGTTGACGGTAAGAACTTCAAGGACGCGTTAGAGTTCGGCGTTGCCGCGTCAGCTCTTAAGCACACAATTCCGGGTGACTTCAACCTCGTAACAAGAGAAGAAGTTGAAACACTCGCAGGCGGCGACGGTTCGGGCCGTGTTCAGAGATAAATAATAAGCTGTAATATTGTGAGTAAGTCAGACGGTTGCGCGGCAATTTGCCGTGAGGAAAGTCCGGGCTTCACAGGGCAGGATACCGGCTAACGGCCGGCGAAGGCGACTTCAGGGACAGTGCAACAGAAAATAAACGCCGCGCATGGCGCGGTAAGTGTGGAAATGTGAGGTAAGAGCTCACAGGGAAGATGGTAACTGAATTCCCGTGTAAACCCTATCCGAAGCAACTTTGGAGCAATTAAGGCTGCCCGCCGCTGCTCCTTGCAAGGCTTGAGACTGCCGGTAACGGCAGTACCAGATAGATAATCGTCAGATACAGAACCCGGCTTACAGACTTGCTCATATTAGTATTATAAAGGGCTGCTGCAAAACTTTGTTTTGCGGCAGCCCCTCTTTTTTGCGTCTTTTTTTGTTAGGTGCGGACTGTTAATGGAGCAATGCTTCTTTCAAGAATTCCCTTCATCTTGGCGATTGCCGTACCGTAGTTTGTGAAAGGTATGTTTTGGTTTTCAGCACGCTTCATACGCGACTGCATCTCTCGCGCGTTAAGCATACAGCCGCCGCAGTGAATGACAAGCGCATATGCGGATAAATCCGTTGGGAAATCACCGCCGGAGGTGTTTTCGATTACAAGCTCCTTTCCGGTATATTCCTTGATCCATTTCGGAAGCTTTACCGTGCCTATATCCTCGCACTGTCTGTGGTGCGTGCAGCCTTCGGAGATAAGTATCCTATCGCCGTTTTTAAGGCAGTCGAGCGTATCCGCACCGCTGACTGCCGCACGCAGGAATCCTTTGAAGCGCGCCATGAGTATAGAAAATGATGTAAGAGGAATATCCTCGGGTACAAGCTTTGCCACCTGAGCGAATGCCTGCGAATCCGTAATTACGATTGAAGGCTTTTTCGCCAGTCCTTCCATTGCCGCGGCAAGCTCGGTTTCGCGTGTTACGACCGGAATTGCGCCTGCGTCAAGCACGTCGCGTATCACCTGCTGCTGCGGCAGAATAAGCCTGCCCTTCGGAGCGGCGGAGTCAATCGGCGTGACAAGCACCGCGTAGTCCAAAGGCTTAATAATGTCGGAAACAAGCACCGGAGCAATGCTGTCATTGCGCACAAGCCGGGCAATTCGCTCCTTAAGCTCCCGTATTCCTTCGCCGGTTACTGAGGATACCAAAGGAGCTCCGTCCGGCGCGCGTCTGCCGGCGTCGGCTTTGGTGTATACCGTCAGATATGGGATTTTGCGTTCCGTAAACAGCTCGATAAGCTCGCGGTCACATTCCTCAGGACTTCCGTCTATAACAAGAACGGCTGCGTCCGCCTTTGATAATACCTTGACGGCGCTTTGCACGCGTTTTTCGCCGAGCGCGCCGGTATCGTCAAAGCCCGGAGTGTCGATTATAACCACAGGTCCCAGAGGGAGCAGCTCCATTGACTTTGTAACCGGGTCGGTGGTAGTGCCGGGGACATCGGAAACAACGGAAATCTGCTGAGCGGTTACCGCGTTTACAAGACTTGATTTTCCGGCGTTTCGTCTGCCGAAAAATGCGATATGCGTCCTGCCGGAGGCAGGGGTTGAGTTCAGACTCATTTTGTATCACCTCGTTAAATTTATTATCTCATGCCGGCAGTATGTATCCCGCGATAATACCGAGCGCGGCGGAGATAAGAATAATGGCAATGGGATGCAGCTTTTTAAACGTAAGTATCAGCGCCGATACGAAAATTGCCGCCGATGAAATAAACGAACAGCTTCGCACCGCGTCAAGGCTTATACCGTCATGAAAAAATACCGACTGTGCGACCGACAGCACCGCCGAAGCAATCATAGCGATAACAGCAGGCTTTAATCCGTTCATGCAGCCGATTACAAAACGGTTTTTGCTGAATGCGGAGAAAAATTTTGCTATTATCAGTATAATGATAAACGAAGGCAGAACAACTCCGAGAGTCGCGGCGGCCGCGCCGAAAAAACCGGCGGTTTCCGTTCCTATATAGGTTGCGGTATTAACCGCAAAGGGACCGGGGGTGCTTTCGCTGACTGCAATGAAGTTTACAAGCTGTTCCATGGACATCCA
The DNA here is from genome assembly GCA_030536655.1 of bacterium. GTDB lineage: Bacteria > Bacillota > Clostridia > UBA1381 > UBA1381 > UMGS1958. The sequence continues at coordinate 13,536 of JAUNPN010000018.1, forward strand.
GCCGTGAGAGGTAACCTCCTCTTGGATAAGCGGAAGCATGGCATAGCCGCCGCCGAAGGTAAAGGCTCCTATTTTAAAGAAGGTTAAAAACAGTTCAAGTATAATCATGATTTTTTATCCTCCTTGTTTTTTGCGAAAAATGCGCTGATTATGCCTATGAGCGCACAGGCAAGAATAATAAGCAGAACGTTTACTCCCAACAGCGCCGAAGCTGCAAAGGCAAGTCCCATAAGAATATATGACATAAGGCTTTTCGGACACTGCCTGTACATTGAAACAAGCGCCTTTATAAGCAGGGCAAGCACGCCGGCGCGTATACCGCAGAATGCATACTGAACAGGCTTCATGGATTGGAACAGGTTCAGTATGAAGGATATTATGTAAATTATAACAAACGACGGAAGAATTACGCCTAACGTCGAGAAAAACGCGCCGCCGAAGCCTGCAATTTTATATCCGACAAAGGTAGCGGCATTGACTGCAATAGGCCCCGGAGTAGATTCGGCAATGGCTATAATATCCAGAATGTCGCTGTCATCAATCCAGCGGTGATGCAGTACGGTTTCTCTTGTTATTAAAGGAATCATCGCATAACCGCCGCCGAAGGTGAATGCGCCTATTTTCAGAAATGTGATGAACAGCTTGAAATACAGCTTCATTGTATGCCTCCTCTTATACTTGATACTATAATTATAACACATATAATGCGGCTTTGCAATAAAAAACCAAAAATCCGGCGTTTGTTTTTGCTATATATAAAAAAATAAAGAAAATATCTTGAAAAAGTAAGTGCGTTGTGGTATTATATACTATAGGAATACAGGTAATAAAACAATTACCGGATAAAGGAGATAAGAAGCTATGGAATTAGAAACAAAATGCGTACAGTCCGGCTATAAGCCGAAGAACGGAGAGCCGCGCGTGCTTCCGATTGTACAGAGCACTACTTACAAATATGACAGCGCAGATTTTATGGGAAAGCTTTTTGATTTGGAGGAAGCCGGATATTTCTATACCCGTCTTGCAAACCCGACCTGCGGCGCGGTTGAAGAAAAGATTGCGGAGCTTGAGGGCGGTTCGGGAGCAATGCTTACATCTGCGGGACAGGCGGCAACGCTCGGAGCGGTTATGAACATTGCCGGAGCGGGCGATCATGTGATCTGCTCGGCGGCTGTTTACGGCGGTACGTTTAATCTTTTGGGCGTAACTCTTGCGAAATTCGGAATTGAAACAACGTTTGTAAATCCCGATGATGATTATGATACGCTTGCAAAGGCTTTTAAGGATAATACAAAGTGTGTAATCGGCGAAACGATTTCAAACCCGTCGCTTGTTGTTCTGGATATTGAAAAGTTTGCGAAGCTTGCTCATGAGCATGGCGTGCCGCTTATTGTAGACAATACGTTTGCAACGCCTATTCTCTGCCGTCCGTTTGAGTTCGGAGCGGATATTGTAATCCACTCAACATCAAAGTATCTTGACGGTCATGCCGCCGCGCTCGGCGGAGTTATCGTTGACGGCGGTAAGTTCGACTGGGAAGCCTCGGGTAAGTTCCCGGAGTTCACAGAGCCGGACGAAAGCTATCACGGCAAGGTTTACGCAAAGGATTTCGGAAATCAGGCATTTATCACAAAGGCAAGAGCACAGCTCATGCGCGATTTGGGCGTGACTCCCGCTCCGATGAATGCGTTTATACTTAATCTCGGTTTGGAAACTCTTCATCTCAGAATGCCGCGCCACAGTGAAAACGCTCTTGCCGCTGCGGAGTTCCTTAAGAAGAATGAAAATATTACATGGATTAATTATCCGGGTCTGCCGGACAGCAAGTATAAGCCGCTTGTTGACAAGTATCTGCCCAACGGCGCTTCCGGCGTAATTTCCTTCGGGGTAAAGGGCGGACGCGCGAATGCGGTTAAATTCCTTGACGCGCTGAAGCTTGCGGCAATTGTAACCCATGTGGCTGATGCAAGAACCTGCGCTCTGCACCCGGCTTCAACAACTCACCGTCAGCTGACGGATGAGCAGCTGCTTGAATGCGGCGTAAGCCCTGACCTTGTGCGTTTCAGCGTAGGCATTGAAAATTCAAAGGATATTATCGCGGATCTTGCTCAGGCGTTAGAGGCGTCGAATGCTTGACGTTTGTCTGCTCGGCACCGGCGGTACTATGCCGCTGAAAAACAGGTGGCTGACCTCCGCGCTGTTCCGCAGTGCGGGGAAGTCGCTTATGATTGACTGCGGCGAGGGGACTCAGATTGCGATGAAGCATTCGGGCTTCACATTCAAGCCGCTCGGCGTTCTCTGTATTACGCATTTTCATGCAGACCATATAAGCGGTTTGCCGGGGCTGCTGCTTTCGATGGGAAACGAAGGCAGACAGGAGCCGCTTACAATTATAGGTCCGCGCGGCTTGACGCGTGTAGTAAACGCGCTGAGAATAATTGCGCCGGGGCTGCCGTTCGGTATAAAGCTTATTGAGATTGATGAGCCGGAAAAAACCGTTGAGCTTGACGGATTTGTTATAACGGCGTTCCATGTGCGTCATACGGTTGAGTGCCTTGGATACAGGATTGAGCTTAGGCGCGCAGGCAGATTTGATGTTGAAAAGGCTCAGAGATATAATGTGCCGAAAAAAATCTGGAGCGTCCTGCAGAAAAATGAAAGAGCGGAGGCTGACGGAGTGACCTACACGCAGGATATGGTTCTCGGCGCGGCAAGAAAGGGGATTAAGGCGGTTTACGCTACGGATACAAGGCCGACGGAATCGATAGTCAGAAACGCCGAAGATGCTGATTTGCTTATCTGCGAGGGTATGTACGGTGATCCGGAAAAACAGGCGCGTGCGGAGGAAACCTATCACATGATGTATCATGAGGCGGCGCAGCTTGCGAAGGACGCGCGGGCAAAGCGGCTGTGGCTTACGCACTACAGTCCGTCGCTTACCGATGAAAAAGAGTTCCTCGGTGAGGCGGCAAGAATATTCCCCGGAACAAAAGCGTGCAAAGACGGCGAAATGATTACAATTAGATTTGAAGATTAAAACGAAGATATACTGTAGAAGATATACTGTAAAAGAAGAAAGAAGGAAAAACAATGAAGTCGATAAATATTATGGCTGCTGTATCGTTGGTACTGTGTATGCAGACGACTTTTGCAGAAAATAGTATCAGCGTTAAATTGAATGGGTCAGAAATGATATTTGAAACAGCGCCGTTTATTGAAGACGGAACCACGCTTGTTCCTATGCGTGCAGTATTTGAAGAACTGGGTGCTGAAGTTACGTGGAATGACGAAACGAGAAGTATTGTTTCGCAAAAAGATGGAATTACAGTTAATATGACAATAGATTCATATGATATGGAGGTTGACGGCAGAACAGTAACACTCAGCAAGTGTCCAAATATTTATAATGACCGCACGTTTGTTCCGCTGCGCGCAGTTGCCGAAGCATTTGGGGCAAATGTAGAATGGGACAGAGATACCGGAACCATAACAATAGAAACAGCTGAAACAAACAATACATCTGTTCCGGAGGAAACGGTCGCTCCGAACGAAACTGCTGTTCCGGAGCCGACCGAGGCACCTACACCCAGACCTACAATCAAGCCAATGAAAGCAGAATTATCCGCAAAACCGATTCAACATGGCGGATGTCCTATACTCTATGTGACGGATACGAATATCCGCTTGAGGTATGAATTTGAGAAAGAAGTAGCCGGCGAGATACAGGAGTGCGGAGTTCGTATATGTGACAAAATGGACAGCAAGGTAAAATGGACAAAGGTTGCCGCATATGAAGAGGATATGATATATGAGCAGGTTGAGCCGGAGCAAACTATTTCGGAAAGCCTGGAGATTGCGGGTATGGATATTATATTGTCTGATTACGGAATGTTCTTGAAGCCTGATACCACTTACAGAATGCAGAATTATGTCGTAATTGACGGAGTTGAATACAGGGGCGGTGAGTATGAGCATAGAACCTTGGCAACAAAAACAGCAGAAGAAATACTTGTAAAAGAAGCTGAAACCAGAGACATTACGTCTGATAACGCAAAGCTGTATGCCGTAACTCCCGATACAAAGTATCACTATCCGGTAGGACTGTATTTCGGAGAATCTGAGGATGATATGGTGAAGTATGAGGATTTTTTTAATGATATACTTGTAGAATCGGATTCTGAGCCTAAGTATAAACAGGTCTATTCTTATGGAGCGTACTTTTATAAATTCGATGAACTCAAGAGAAAAAATTTATTTTATAATATAGATTTAAAAGAGCATTTCGGCATAACGCTGAAGCCGGATACAACCTACTACTGGAAGTTCTATATAGAGTGGGCAGGAGAAGAGAAATCAAGTGAACTGATGTCATTTACTACCAAAAGTAAGAATGATTAAATAACATGAGGGCTGATTTTGCGGGGTGCAAAATCAGCCTTAAATATTATATCCATTAAACCGATGAAAACAGCATATCCGCAAGCAAGGCAAATTCTTCTATAGAAAGAGTTTCGCCTCTGCGGCCCGGCTGTATTCCGGCTGATTCCATAAGCTCCGTAAGCTGCGGCTTCGGAATAGAGAAAGCCGAGGAAAGACAGTTTAAAAGCGTTTTTCTCCGCTGAGAAAAGGCGGCTTTTACTGTTTTGAAAAACGTTTTTTCATCCTTGACGTTTACGGACGGTTTATCGAGTACCTTCAATTTAAGCACTGCGCTGTCAACCTTAGGCGGCGGGACGAATAATCCTGCCGGAACAGAGGTTACTATTTCCGGTTCGGTGTAATATCGGCACAGCAGTGTAACAGCGCCGTAGTCCTTTGTGCCGGGTTCGGCATTAAGACGCTCGGCAACCTCCTTCTGTATCATGATAACGATATTTTTTACCGGCAGCTTTTCCTCAAGGAGCATTGTAATAATCGGCGTTGTGATATAATAGGGAAGATTGGCGGCAACGCTTATGCGCTCGTTTCCGAACTCATCGGAAATAAGCTGCCTGAGGTTTGTTTTCATAACATCGGCGTTTATTATTTTAACATTTTCGCACTCTGAAAGCGTATATTCAAGCACGTCGTTCAAGCGTTCGTCAATTTCTATCGATACAACCTTTTTTGCATGAGCCGAAAGCTCCTTCGTAAGCACACCGAAGCCGGGGCCTATTTCAAGCACTCCCCCGTTATCGATTTCTGCGGCTTCCGCAATTTCTTCAAGGACAGCTTTAGATGTAAGAAAATTTTGTCCCAAGCCTTTTTTGAAGGTAAACCCGAAATCAGAGGCTATCTGACGTATTGTTTTTGGGGATGTTAAATCCATTTCATTCTCCTTAATCAGTTTGATATAAATATAATATCATAAATTGTGTTTTTTTTCAAGTATATATTGACAAAGACGGCGGAAAATGATAAAATATTATTGTTGAGAAATCAACTGCACTATAGAGAACGGCAGGGCGGTTGTTCCGACACTCTCGAAAGGGGGTGCTGTGCATGAGCATTATGGATATTATTGGCGTACTGTCAGTAACGGCATTCGTGCTTGCACTGATAGAACTAATGAAAAACATAAAAAAATAACCGCCCACTGTACCAGAGTGGACGGTTAGGGTAGAAACAAATGTAATTTCTTTCTACAAAACCAAACCTGCGGAACAGCTGAATGCCGTTCTTTACTATAGTACAATTATATCACAGGATTGTTGATTTGTCAAGGCTCAAATCTAAACAAAAGTAAAATTAACAATTCTCAAACCGGGGACGGCACCCATAACAAAAAAACGGCATAAAAAATCACAGGAGGGGAGGACACCCATGATAAAAAACATTACTGTGACTGATGAAAACGGAAAAATTTTATACAGCACCTATCCAAAGCGTGCTAAAGGACTTGTAAAAAAGGGACGGGCAAAATGGATAGGCGATACTGCCATATCCATGCTTGGACCGTCGGTAAAAGAAAAGGAGACCAAGGAAATGGCAAATATATATGAAATTCTCGATAATCAGTTATCAAAGCTTCAGGAGCAGCTTCGCGACGCGGAGGAGCAGGAAGCAACAGCGGTAAGAATTCAGATTTTAAAAACACTTGAGGAATTTAAGGTACAGGAACAGCGTACAGAAACAGCAAAGCTTATAGGCGCGCAGCTTGATGCAATGCAGGCGGCGCTGAACGCGGAGGAGGTTACATCGGAGAATACCTCCGCGCGTGAGGCAACACGTCAGAAGATGCTGGAGCTTATGGAGAAAATGCTGTGATTTACAGCAGTAAAAGGCGTGAATTGCTTTTTATAGGTATATTGAAAAACACCTCTGACCTTTTTGGTCAGGGGTGTTTTTTTACACAAATATTTGATTTTTTGAAACCGTTTCGGCAGTTTATGTGTATATAATAATGTACAGGTTAAAATAACGTTGTTTTACGATACAATCTTGCGGTTCGGGTACAAGCCGTACCCGGACGGACATATGGAGGAAAAAGCATTGACAGAAGAAGAGAAGTTTTTAATCAGCCTGAAACGCAGACGGCGCGGAAGTCTTGAACGGGCTATTGATTTATACACGCCTTATGTAACAGTGGTGGTATATAATGTAATCGGCGCGGTGATGTCTAAAGAAGATGTTGAGGAGGTTGTGTCCGATGTATTTATCTCGCTTTGGAAAAATGCAGGAAACCTTGACATACAGAAGGGTTGTATACGTACATATCTTGGGGCGGCGGCGCGTAACTGCGCAAAAAACAAGCTCAGGCAGGTACGCGCTTATGAGGAGCTGGACGAAAACATTGTTTCCGACGGTGCGGAGCCGTATGAGAGCATAGAGGCAAAGGAGCAGAGAAGGCTGCTTTTGGAGCTGATAAATGAGCTTGGAGAGCCGGACAGCGAGATATTTCTGAGATACTATTACTATGACGAGCGTATCTCAAGAATATCTGCGGCAATGGGAATCGGAAGCTCGACAATAAAAACAAAGCTGTCCCGCGGACGCAAGAAAATAAAAGAAATGTTGATAAAGAGGAGGTACTGCAATGAGTAAAAGACTTGATATGCTTAACCGCGACATAGGATTTTCGGACGTGGATATTACTGTTAATTCAGAGAACGTAAAGCGCATGGTCAATGAACGGCTGAATGCAGAACCCTCGGAAAGGAAGCTTTATATGAAGCATAAGATTTTTAAAGCAATGGCGGCAGCGGCTGCAATCACAGGATTGGTTGCAACGTCGGCGTTTGCCGTATCGCCTGCCGGACAGGAAACAATTAACAGCGTTATAGCGTATTTCACAAGTGACAAGGCGGCTGAAATGACAAGCATGGAGGAATTGGAAAAGTACAATGAGGAAATCGGGAAAAGCGTGACCAAGAACGGATATACTCTTACGCTTGATAATGTGGCGGCTGATGATAACTTTATTCATGTATTTTATACCATCAAATCAGACAGCGTACCGTTTTACGAGGGAGAAAGCGTTGAAGCTGCAATATACAGCGGTTCTGTAAATGCACAGATGAACGTTGAATGCGTGATAAACGGCTCCGTTGCCGGTTTGAGCAATCACAACAGCTACGATGGGTATTTTGCGGATAACTATACCTATAAGGTGGCTGCAAAATACAATTTTGTCACCCAAAATGTTCCCGATATTTTTAAGGTGGAGCTTTTTGCGGATATGACAAACCAAGGATACGATTCGGTTTTTGACAAGCTTTTCAAGGATGAGTATGACATGATTACTGATGAGGATAAAGAAAATATATGGTATGTATCAGCCGAAGCGGATAAATCAAAGGTTAAGGTGGAAACGGTCACGAAGGAGATTAATCAAAAGCTCCCGTGGTCCGGAGTCAATATAGAAAAGATTGTATTTTCGCCGTTTGGCAATCAAATTGTGGTAACAGCGGAAGCGGGTGGAGAAGATTTTACGCGCGCGGACTGGTTTGCCTTGTATGATGAAAACGGAACCGCGCTGGATGTGCTGAATACGGATTTGAGAGGCAGTACGGACGGAGCTTCAATAAATGCTCTGGAGTTTCTGAAGGCGGATAAGAATACAAAACAGCTGACATTTGTTCCTATAAATTTGAAGGAGCATGGAGATTCGAAGGTGACAGAACGGAAGATAGGAGCCTATCCGCTTGTTTATCAGGTAAATGATTACGGAAAGGTGGTCGTTACGGATATTCGTATTTCAGACGGAGAAATAGACATTGATTATTACAAGGACGGATTTGTAATGTATGATCCGGGCTTCTGCCTTACGGACGACTATGGAAATAATGCCGAGCCGGGAGGAAAGCTTGGCTGCACGCTCTACACTGACACGCATTATGAAACGAATTCCTATACGGCAAGATATGTATATGAAGAATACATGGATGACGGACGCCGTATACCGTTTGACGAGGGACCGAGCGCGGAGGAGCTGAAGCGGAGCTTTACAACCTTAGGCTGTGTTGAGCAAATGTATTTTGATTTGGACTTCGGCAGGGCTGTTACTGTGGAGTTGAAATAAAGCGCGGGTAATAAAGTTTGGAAAAAGATAAGCGTCGCATCTTGCCGCCTTTCGGGGCTTGAAGTACATTGAGTACGACTGCGCCCCTCAAAGCGGCAATCTGCTTGCTTCTCTTTTCCCAAACGGATTGATGAAAGGAGTTCGGAAGTTTGGAAAAAGATAAGCACCGCATCTTGCCGCCTTTCGGGGCTTGAAGTACATTGAGTACGACTGCGCCCCTCAAAGCGGCAATCTGCTTGCTTCTCTTTTCCCAAACGGATTGATGAAAGGAGTTCGGAAGTTTGGAAAAAGATAAGCACCGCTTCTCTTTTTCCAAACGGATTGGTGAAAGCATTTCAGGTAATAAAGTGTGTTAAAAGGCGCTTAATTTATTGAAACGGTTGACATTCAAAAGCGGCAATGGTATAATTAATTAAAGAATCAAGGAATCAAGGAATCGCTGATTATATATAGTACGCAGTGAACACAGTCAGATTTTTCGTCAGATTATATAAAAAGCTCGAAGGCATACTCGCGTATGTCGAGAGATTTTTGTATGATATGACGGAAAATATGCAAGTTCAATGCGTGCTAAGCCGTTAGGCGTTAATTAATCAGTGGTTCCTTAATCGATGGTTCCTTAAGCCGAATGGCAGAATGGAGATTTGATATGATAGAAGCACCTTTATTTCGTGACCCTATTTATGACGCACCGACCGACCCTGTTGTAATATGGAACAATGAGCGCAGGGAATGGTGGATGTTTTACACGCAGCGCAGAGATGCAAGGAATATTGTCGGAGTGGCGCATATTCACGGTACAGCCATCGGAGCGGCAACTTCAAAGGACGGTAATAACTGGCTTTACCGCGGAACACTTCCGAATCTGGATTTTGAATTCGGACACAATACCTTCTGGGCGCCGGAGGTAATTTTTGCCGAAGGTGAGTATCATATGTATGTTACTTATATTACAGGTATTCCGATTGACTGGAACAGAGAAAGGCACATTATTCACTATACGTCTGATAATCTTTGGGACTGGACCTTCCAAAGCATTCTTGAGCTGTCCTCGGATAAGGTAATTGACGCATGCGTGCATCAGCTTCCGGACGGTACATATAAGATGTGGTACAAGGACGAGGCGCACGGCTCATTGTCATATACGGCAGCAAGCAGCGATTTGTATCATTGGACAGCGGGCGGCGCGGAAATTATCGACCGTCACCACGAGGGTCCGAATGTGTTTGTGTTCGGAGGGAAGAACTGGCTTATAACTGACGAGTGGAACGGACTCGGCGTGTATGAAAGCGAAGATTTTACAAATTGGAAGCGAAACGGCGTAATCCTTCGTGACGGCGGAAAACGTGAGTGCGACGGAGTTATGGGCAATCATGCCGATGTATTGGTTCATGGAGATGAGGCATATATTTTTTACTTCACACACCCGTATTTCAGAAATGAGGACAGACTTCAAAGCGGATTTGTAATGGGTGAGCAGCACGGCAGAACCTGTATTCAGGCTGCAAGACTGACTGTGAAGGACGGAAAGCTCTGCTGCGACAGAGATGAGGATTTTGATTTTAAGCTGTAATCCTTTCCGGCTGAATAAGCTGCCGGGTATAAAGGCTTTGCCTTAAAGAAGCGCTTATTGCGAAACCGAATTTTTGGGCAATGTGAGATAAAACCGGCAGGCAGGAGGCGCTTAATTTACGGATAGGCTCATAGTATATGGAGGCGCGGATATGTTTCTTAATATAAAAGAACCGTATATTAATTATGCGGAAATAAGCAAGACTAAGTATTTTGTGGATAAGAGTGCGGTTATAGATGAAATTTGGGATACCGCAGATACCTGTAAATATATATGCATTACCAGACCAAGACGTTTTGGCAAGACTGTTACTGCAAATATGCTTGCAGCTTTTTTCGGTAAGGCATATGACAGCCGGGAAATATTCGAGGGCTTGAAAATTTCGGAATCGAAAATATATAAAGAGCACCTTAATAAGCATGATATTATTTATATAGATTTCAGCCGTATTCCCAATAAATGCAAAACCTATGATGAATATATCGAAAGAATATACCGCGGTTTAAAAAACGATTTATTAAATGAGTATCCGGAGCTGCATTGTGAAGAAAATGCAGCATTGGGAGATATTTTATCCGATGCGTTTGAAATGAACGGAAATAAAAAATTTATATTCATTCTTGATGAATGGGATGCAGTATTTCATATGAATTTTTTAACGGAAACAGATAAAAACGAATATCTTTTGTTTATTAAGTCGCTTTTAAAGGACAGAGCGTATGTTGAGCTGGCATACATGACCGGAGTTTTGCCTATAGCAAAATATTCAAGCGGTTCGGAGCTGAACATGTTCAGTGAATACAGTATGACAATCAAAACGAAGTTCAGCGAATACTTTGGTTTTACGGACGGTGAGGTTGACGGGCTGTATGAGAAATTCTTGAGATTTACCAAAAAGCCGGGCTTTTCGAGAGAGGATATTGCCGAGTGGTATGACGGATACCATACGGCGGGCGGAGAAAGAATGTATAATCCGCGTTCGGTTGTTCTTGCGCTCAGAGATAATCAGCTGGCTGATTACTGGACGAGTTCGGGACCGTATGACGAAATATTCTATTACATTAAGAACAATATCGACGCTGTACGTGATGATATGGCGCTGATGGTTTCGGGGGAACGTATCCGGGTAAAAATTCAGAACTATGCTGCTGCGGCGATGGAGCTGAAAACAAGAGAACAGATATATTCGGCAATGGTTGTGTATGGATTATTGACTTATGAGGCAGGAAAGGTCTTTATTCCAAACAAAGAATTAATGATAAAATTTTCGGGTATGCTTCAGGAACACGAATCACTGGGGTATGTATATAAGCTGGCAAGAGAATCGGATAAAATGCTTGATGCAACGCTTGCGGGAGATACGGAAACGATGGCTCGGATTTTGCAGTATGCACACAATACCGAAACACCGATTTATCAGTATAACAATGAAACCGAATTGTCTGCAATAGTCAATCTTGTATACCTTTCAGCCCGTGACAGATATAGGATAGAACGCGAGGATAAGGCGGGAAAAGGGTTTGTGGATTTTATATTTTATCCGATAAATACTATGGAGGATTGTATTATATTGGAGCTAAAGGTAAATCATACACCGGAGGAAGCTGTTGAACAGATAAAGGAAAAACAGTATGCATTGCGGTTTGCAGGCAGAATGGGTGAGGAATTAAAGTATACCGGCAGGATTTTGGCGGTAGGAATAGGCTATGACAGGGCGACAAAGGAGCATAGATGCAGGATTGAAGAATTGATTGAAAATTAAGGCACCACTGATTAATTAATACCTAACGGCTTAGCACGCATTGAACTTGCATATTCATATCATACAAAAATCTCTCGACATACGCGAGTATGCCTTCGAGCCTTTTATATAATCTGACGAAAAATCTGACTGTGTTCACTGCGTACTATATTTAATCAGTGCTTCCTTAAGTGAATATAATGGTATAAGACCGGAGGTTTTTTGCTGTCCTCCGGTCTTGTTTGTTTATCCTGCAAAATTCAAGCTTTTATAAATATCCAACTGCTGTTCCTCAAGCTCTGCGACAAAATCCGAAAACGGTTTTAAATCTCCGTTTACGGCATATTGTTCAAGCGCGTTATAATAATCGAGCCTGTTTTCCTTTGCGACGGAAACCGGTAAATATCCGTACGACAAAAGCTGATAGTTCATAATAAGTCTGCTTGTTCTGCCGTTGCCGTCAATATAAGGATGAATTCTTACAAATTCAGCATGAGTCCATGCGGCAAGCTCAATAGGATTTAATTCCTTTTCTTTGATTTTTAAATCCTCGTAGAAATACTTGATCTGCATATACATTTCATTTCCGAACGGAGGAGTAAACCCCGCACCGCTTATACGGACTTCTTCTTTTCTGTATATTCCGCCGATAATTATATTTTCTGTTAATATTGCGTGTATATCTTTAACGATATTTTCGGTTAAAGGCTTATTTTCGGCAATACAGTTCTTTACATATCCGTATGCTTTTTTGTGATTAATAACCTCATATATTTCACGAAGAGCCTTGCCGCCGATTGAAATTCCGTCCTCAAGAACAACTTTTGTTTCCATGAGTGTCAGGGTATTGCCCTCTATAGCGGTTGAATTGTGAGTGAAGGTCAACTCAAAATCCTTTTCATAAGAGGATAACGTGACTTTGCTTATCTTATGCTTGTTTTGCTCATATTCTCTTTTTTTTGATTGTATTCTTTCAAAATTCATATCAGTCACCCGTTTCTTATAAGCTATGGTTACAATACGTCCTTAATTACTCTACAGTTTTATATTATATCACTTTGCCTGTATATTTTCAATGTTTTTTTTACTTTTTTTCTTGCAGGTGTTGACAAACAGAATGGAATAATATAAACTTAATTGTGGTAAATCCTTTTGTAACAGCTGAGAATAAGCTGAAAATTTATAAAAAAATTATGATTTGTTTATAAAAAGTTTAAACTTTTGTTATACAATATTTATGATGAAGAATTAAAATATAATTGAAGGGAACGGAAAAAGCTTATCCCGGGACAGCAGATGAATCCCTTCGGAAAGGAGAAAATATTATGAAAAAATCAGTAATTGCCGCGGTTGCGGCAGCAAGCGGCGCGGTGATATTTGCATCGGCGGCTATTGCAAATTATACAACTGCCAACGGCTATGAGGTTGTTAAAGATTCCTTGTTCGGATTATTCGGAACGGAGAATTATACGTATGATTTTGAGATGTCTATGGATGAGGGCGAAGATTATGTATTATCATTCGGAACTCATACAGAAATGGATGAGCCGAACAAACGCTGCTATATGAATGACACAAATTCGACTAAGCTCCCCGGTGAGGATCATTCTTACCAATTTAAACGCTGGTATAATGACAATATGACCATATATCAGCACGACGACGGACAGCCGGAGGGATACACTACAGAGGCCAGGGACAGTTCAATGACCAATTATACAAATATGTTTTCCGATGAGCTGTTTGGTGACGCCGATACTACTGCAAAGGTACTTCATTTCATGGAGGTTGCGCTTGATACGGCTGTAGGGGATTTGAAGAACAATTTCATTTATACCGGAACGGAAGACGGAGTAAAGACGTACAATCTGTCGCTTGACGCAATACAGATACCGGAGCTTCTGAATGCGGGCTTGTCTGCGTTTGCTTCGGTGACGGCAGATAACAATGAAGGATTTGAAAATGTGTCTGAAGAAGAACAGTGGGTAGCGGACATTGTCACAATGGATAATGTATATACGGACAGTATAAGCGGAGTGTTCGCCGTAAACGAGGATAACAGCTTCAACAGCGGCGAGGTAAGCGCGGTTATAACCGGAAAGGACAGAAACGGCGAAACTCATAATCTTACATTCAGAGTTAAGATGGGAATGTCGGACGCAGGCTCGACGGTTCCGCAGCCGGCTCCGGAAAATGTGAATATACGCAGCATTCAGTATTAAAATATTAAGGAGAAATCATGCTTAAACTAACCAACGTAACGACCCTGTATAAGAACAAGCGCGGAATACGCAGAATATCGATGCAGTTTGAAAAGGGCGACGTGGTAGGGTTGCTGGGGCCTAACGGCTCCGGCAAAACCACGCTTATGAAAACCATTCTTTCACTCACAAAGCCGAACAGCGGCAGTATTGAAATTTTCGGCAAAAAACCCGAAACCGATTTGCCGTATATTATGCGCCGTGTGGGTGCGCTTATAGAAGCTCCGGCGCTGTATAAGGATATGAATGCGTATCAGAATATGGTGCTTGCGTCAAAGGGCAGACCGGACAAGGAGGAGATTGACCGTCTTTTAAGGCTTGTGCGCATGGAGCAGTACAAAAACGAGCGTGTGTCAAAATTTTCGCTTGGAATGAAGCAGAGGCTCGGACTTGCAATTGCATTTCTTGACAATCCGGAGCTGGTGGTTCTGGATGAGCCTGTTAACGGGCTTGATATAGAGGGCGTTGCCGAGGTCAGAGAGCTTATAACAAACACTGCGCGCGAAAAGGGCAAAACCTTTTTGATTTCAAGCCATATTGCCTCGGAGCTTGAACGCTGCTGCAACAAGGTTGCGGTTATCATAGACGGCGAGATGGTAGCTTTTAGGAATACCGACGATGTACTCCGTGAGGAGGATTCGCTGGAGTCGTATTTCTTCAGACTTGTTAAGGAAAAGCGGGGAGAGCTTGTGATATGATTGTACAGATATTAATGATTCTCACGGGATTGTATCTCACGGTAAACAGCTGTATTATGGCGGTGTATTCGAATTTTACAATAGGAATCATAACCGAGCTTGCGCTTGGTCTGCTGCTGTTTATGTGGGGAGTATTTTACAGTCATATAAAAATGTATACGGATAAAGGGGTAAAGCGGATAATAAAGATTATTATTGCCTGCGGCATTGCGGCAGCCTTTGCGGTGTGTGCGTTTTTCGGCTTGTATGGTGTGAACGACAGCGTCGGTTACAACGAGGACGCGGTAATTGTACTTGGCTGCGCCGTGCGCGGAACAGAGCCTACACAGCCGCTTGCCGCAAGGCTGGACGCTGCGGTAAAATATCACGAAAAAAATCCGGACGCGTACATAATTGTAAGCGGTGGTCAGGGTCCCCAGGAATATATAACCGAGGCGGAGTGCATGAAGGCTTATCTCATTGCACACGGGGTTAATGAGAGCGTGATACTCACAGAGGACAGGGCGGCAAGCACGACTGAAAACATAAGATATTCAAGAGAAATAATGAAGGAAAAGGGTATACCGGAAACGGATATTGCGATGATAACCAATGAATTTCATATTTTCAGGGCAAGGCAGCTTGCAAGGCTGAACGGACTCGAAGTAACAACACTGCACGCAAAAACACCGTGGTACAGCTCGCCTATGATGTACCTGAGAGAGATTTTTGCGGTGGGACAGCTGATTCTGCTTGGTAAATAGAATGGGAGAATGGAGTTAAAATGGGTATAAGTGTTAATAAAGAGCTGTATAAGCTGATTCATAAAAAGAAGTACATGGTAATGCTGATAATCGGAATGCTTATTCTGCTGTGCCGCTATGGTATCAGCTATGTTATAACAAGGATAAGCGAGGGAACGGTAACGATTCATACAAATCTTCCGATGGAAATTCTTCCGCTGCTTACCGATTTGTTTATTCCGATAGTTGTATTTATGGCTGTGACGGACTTAGTGGCGACGGGCATTCAGGAGGATACTCTGAAGTCGGATTTCCTTCGCCCGGTTACAAGAGAAACGCTGCTGTTTTCAAAGCTTATTGCGGTGCTTGTGTTCGCGGCGGCGTATCTGATTGTGTTTTTCTTTGCGGCGGTTATTATGCAGGCTGCTGTCGGCGGAGGCTTTAGACTTACGGGCATGAGCTTCGGCGCGTATATCCTGGATATTGTGCCGGTGATAAATGTTATTCTCTTTGCGATGCTGATAAACCTGATTACGGAAAAACCATCGCTGTCAATGCTTCTGTGCATTGCGGTATATGCGGTATTGAAATATTTCAGCCTTTATAACGGCAGTGTGTCGCCGATTTTGTTTACCTCGTATCTAAGGTGGCATAATATCGTTATCGGCGCTGCGCTTCCGGCAGGAGCTCTTTTCGGACGGGCGGGAATAATTTTCGGAACAATGCTGATTTTCGGCGCGGCTTCCGTTATACTTATAGACAGAAAGAATTTGTGATGTAACGCGTTTCCCTCCCTCGCGTTACCGCATATAAACATATAGTCCCGCCCGCCGAAAAAATGCGGTCTGCTTAGAGATTGGCGAAAGGAGTTCGGAGTATAAAGATGAAAATCAAAAGCTATTTTCGCCGCTGCAATCTTGTCATGCTTGCGGTTCCGGCGGCAATGATATTGCTTGTATCGGCATTGTTTCTTGCTTTGTTTATTTTAAAATTCCCTGTTGAGCAGCTGTATGTTACACGAATACAGCTGCTTAATCCGGTTCTGCTGTTTGATGCGGCGCTGAAATTTTTGAGCGAAAACCCTATGGCGGTCGGGTACATTGTACTGTGGCTCGTTTTATGCGTGATTATAACGGTCGCGGCGACGTTTATTGCGACTTCAAAAATGTCAAAGAAAATCACGTCCTCGATAGAGGAGCTGACCGAGGCGGCGGAACGCGTAAAGGGCGGAAACCTGGCTTTTGAGATTATCGGCAGCGATATGGAGGAGATAGACGAGCTTTGCGTCAGTTTTGATGAAATGCGGTGCAGTCTGATGAGTGCGGAAAAGAATGAGGCTGCGCTTAAAAATGAGAGGAGCATGATGATTGCGAATATATCTCATGACCTTAAAACACCTGTTACATCGATAAAGGGATATGTTGACGCGATAAATGACGGGCTTGCTTCGAATCCGGAAACACTCAGACGGTATCTGGGGGTAATCCGTTCAAAGGCGAATTCGATTGAAAGCCTGATTAATAATATGTCTACAATGTCAAGGATTGAAATGTCAAGGCTTACAATGAACTTTGACGAGGGTGAAATCAATGATTTGGTGTATGAAACGGCGGCGGAGTACCGTGCCGACGCGGAGCTTGCCGGACTTGCTCTTGAAACGGCGCTTACCTCGGAGCCTGCGCCTGTAAGACTGGACTATGAAAAATTCCGGCGGGTGCTGATTAATCTGATAGAAAATTCGATAAAATACAGACGTGCCGAAAGCAAGAAAATACGGCTTGTAACCGAGAATGCCGAGAACGGCGTATATGTGAGGGTCATTGATGACGGGATTGGCATAGAAAAGGAGGAGCTGAACCGGATATATGACAGCTTTTACCGTATTGACGAAGCGCGCACAGCGCATATAAAGGGCAGCGGTCTGGGGCTTGGGATAGCAAAGGAGCTTGTGAAGCTCCACGGAGGCAGACTATGGCTTGTGAGCGAAGGCAGGGATAAGGGAACGACGGCGAATATATATCTCCCGTATGCCCTTAGCGAAAATAATCATTAATTCCGCACAGCGGCAGATTGGAGAAATAAATGAAAAGCATACTTATAATTGAGGACGACAGCGAAATAGCGGAGCTTGAACGCGACTACCTTGTGATGAACGGCTTTGAATGCGATATAGCGCACCGCGGCACGCAGGGACTTGAAATGGCATTGAAAAACAATTATGACCTTATGATAATTGACATAATGCTGCCCGGAACGGATGGGTTTGGAATTTTATCGGAGGTCAGAAGGCATAAACAGACTCCGGTAATCTTTCTTAGCGCGAGGAGCGATGATATTGATAAAATCAGAGGACTGGGGCTTGGCGCCGATGATTATATGACAAAGCCTTTCAGTCCGAATGAGCTTGTAGCGCGCGTTAAGGCGCATATAATGCGCCATGACATACTGACGGGTAATATTAAGTCGGTTATACACATACGCTCCATGAGCATTGATACGAATGCGAGATTGGTAACGGTTGGAAATGAAAGGATAAATCTCACTGCAAAGGAATATGACCTTTTGGAATTTCTGGCAAAAAATCCGAACCGCGCTTTTTCAAAGGAAACTCTGTTTGACAGAGTATGGGGGCTTGACGCGGCGGGAGATGTGTCAACGGTTGCGGTGCATATCCAGAGAATACGCGACAAGCTCGGCGTAAGAGGTGAAAAATATATTGATACGGTATGGGGTGTAGGCTACCGTATGAGCGCTTGAAGCGCTTCGGGCGGGGGCGGCTGCAAAGCGGCGCCCTCGCCGCAATACATTTTTTTGACAAAATTTTTTAAATATTAAAAAAACACTTGACAAGCACGCCGTAATATGGTACAATAGAGACGCTTAAGAAAAGGCTCTTTTTTTTTGCGTGTGTTTTTCGGACAGGCGCGCTTAAAAGGGAACTCTAAATAATCGGAGGTGTAAATAATGAGAGTTAAAATTACTTTAGCATGTACAGAGTGCAAGCAGAGAAATTACAACACAATGAAGAATAAGAAGAACGACCCTGACAGACTTGAAATGAAAAAGTACTGTAAGTTCTGCAGAAAGCACACTCTTCATAAGGAAACCAAGTAATATAAGTTGTTTTGTTTAGTAAGGATGTGTAAAAATGGCTGAAAAAGTAGAAAAGAAGAATGGCTTCGGCGCGAGAGCAAAGAAGTATTTAACAGATTGTAAGGCTGAGCTTAAGAAGGTAACATGGCCGACTAAGGATCAGCTCATACGAAATTCCGTAGTCATTGTAGTATTCATTGCGTTAATCACTGCTGTGTTATCGGTATTGGACGCCGGTTTCGGATGGATATTCACAAAGCTGACAGAGATTCTTTAATTCGGTAAACAAATCAGTTTAAGGAAGAAAGAAATCGTCAAAATGTTGGGAAGGAGAATCTAAATGGCCGAGACAGCATACGAAGCAAACGGCTTTAATCTGCAGGGCGCAGAGGAAACAACGGAGGCAAAGTGGTATGTGGTTCATACCTATTCGGGATATGAGAATAAGGTTATGGATAATATCAAGAGATATGTGGAAAACCATAATATGTACGAGCTTATTCCGGATGTTATGATTCCCATGCGTGAGGTTGTTGAAGCCGGCGGCAGTGCAGATGGTTTGTCTGACAATGACGGCGGAAGCGAAGACTTTGGTACGTCTAAAAAGGCGAAGGAACCCAAAAAAGTCAAGCTTTTTCCGGGTTATGTATTTATTAAGATGGTAATGAACGCGGAAACCTGGTATGTTGTCAGAAATACCCGCGGCGTTACAGGGTTTGTCGGCCCGGCATCAAAGCCAAGTCCGCTCAGTAATGAGGATTTGGAAAGAATGGGTCTTGTTACCGAGCTTGTTGAGGAGGTTCCATTCAGCGTCGGCGATGAGGTAAATATCATCGCAGGACAGATGGAAGGCTTTTCGGGTAAAGTTATCAGTATTGATACTAAAAGACATAAGGTTCAGGTATCCGTTTATATGTTCAATCGTTCAACACCGGCGGAGCTGGATATTTCGCAGGTTAAGGCGGCTGAATTTTAATATTATATTTTATAATATTTATGCAAAGTAATGCAAAGGCATTATATATTTTATCCCTCTGGTAACAGTGGGAGGATTCGGAAAGAATCCGCAATTACCACATTTATTTAGCTTGCGCTGGGCGCAGCTATATGAGAATTTTAGGAGGTGGCCATAATGGCACAGAAGGTTGCAGGTTATATTAAGTTACAGATTCCTGCCGGCAAAGCAACACCGGCTCCCCCGGTTGGTCCGGCATTAGGTCAGCACGGTGTAAACATCATGCAGTTTACAAAGGAATTTAATGAAAAGACGGCTAAGGACGCCGGTCTTATTATCCCGGTAGTTATTACGGTATATGCAGACAGATCTTTCTCATTCGTTACAAAGACTCCGCCGGCTGCGGTTCTTATCAAGAAGGCTTGTAAGATTCAGAGCGGTTCAGGTGTACCGAACAAGACAAAGGTTGCTACAATTTCAAAGGCTGATTTACAGCAGATTGCAGAAACCAAGATGCAGGATTTAAATGCGGCTTCGTTAGAGGCAGCTATGAGCATGATTGCCGGTACATGCAGAAGCATGGGCGTAGTAGTAGGAGACTAATAATGTTCAAGTGGGAGAGCAGAGGCTCGTTTGACCACGAAGGAGGATTTATAAATGTTCAGAGGAAAGAAGTATAAGGAGCTTAAGAAGCTCGTTGATAAGTCAAAGTTATATGACACAGCTGAGGCTATGGAGCTTGTAACAAAGACAGCAGGCGCAAAGTTTGATGAAACCGTAGAAGCTCATATCAGATTGGGCGTTGACTCAAGACACGCTGACCAGCAGGTTAGAGGCGCAATTGTGCTCCCGAATGGTACAGGTAAGTCGGTTAAGGTTTTAGTATTCGCAAAGGGTCCGAAGGCTGACGAAGCTAAGGCAGCAGGCGCTGATTATGTCGGCGATATGGATCTCGTTCAGAAGATTCAGGGTGAGAACTGGTTTGATTTCGACGTAGTTGTTGCAACACCGGATATGATGGGCGTTGTAGGCCGCTTGGGAAGAGTGTTGGGTCCGAAGGGCTTAATGCCGTCGCCGAAGGCAGGTACGGTTACTATGGATGTAACAAAGGCTGTAAACGAAATTAAGGCAGGTAAGATTGAGTACAGACTCGATAAGACAAATATTATTCACTGCCCGATAGGAAAGGCTTCATTCGGCGCTGAAAAGCTTCAGCAGAATTTCGTAACATTGATGGACGCTATCATCAAGGCTAAGCCGGCTGCTGCAAAGGGTCAGTATTTAAAGAGCGTTGTTGTGGCATCAACAATGGGCCCCGGCATCAGGGTAAACGCTGCAAAGTTAGGTTAATAATTCCGATTACTTAAGCAAATGTAAAGCAGACTGCTCACAAGGCGGTCTGTTTTTTTTGCACGCAAAGGTTTGATTATGTGCAAAAGGAGTGGATAAATGCACCGCAATTTTATTTATTGAGGGATAAAGGAACCACTGATTAATTAACGCCTAACGGCTTAGCATGCATTGAACTTGCATA
>JAUNPN010000163.1 GCA_030536655.1 bacterium
GGTGAAAATAATTCGGATATTCGCGAAAGCCGTAAGAACAATTATGTCGCATTGCATAACATTGATGAAAACAAACTGCGTTCCGCATTTGAGCTTGGCGGTCTTGCCATGCCCTCTCTTGCGGTTACAAAGGCCGGACATCAGCATAGCGGATTCGGAGATATTACGCTTGTGTTCGGACGCGATACTGTTGACCCACAGACTAACTCCGACAACAAGCTCTACGGCGGTGACGCGTATACTCCTGTGTTCCCACAGGTAGTTAATGCACCGATAGAATCCGAAGTGAAAAGACTTGCAAATCACATCGGCGTCAGTGAAAACTATTTAAACGATAATTTCTTCAGCGGCAAAACAAAAGACGCTGCCGTTACAGCTATGATGGAAGATGCGAATATTAAATCTGTTTTCGCACGCGATACGGGACTTAAGGTTGAACCCGTTCTCAGAATGCCCAAAATGACATACCCGTTCCATAACAGCGAGGCGGCAAGACGATATATTTCCGAAAATACTTTTGAGGACATGTTATCCGACCCTGAAGGATATATTTCTGCCATATCCAATCTCGGCCTTAAAAATGGTTTTGGCAGTGGAATACGTGCGCGCAGGATCGAAAAAGCACGAGATTTTCTTGAATCGGCAAAACATTCATACGCAGAAGCTAAGACGAGCTATGACCAAGACAGGAGCATAGCCTTGGGAACTGCCGTACCTACGGCAGACGCATATTCCTACCGCGACGGACTGGATAATTTGATTGAAACTCATAAGGCAGAGTACAGGCAGTATGTAAATAACATTGCCGACAGGGTAATGGGAGAAAAACAAATCCGCAACAATAATGATTTCCGTAATCCTGACGGCAGCCCGCGCAGCTTCGATGAGCTGCACGACAAATACAGTCTTGACAATGTTGTGAGAAATATGCGCGCCGCACTGCAAAAGGGCGAAAGCAGCTTTATGACCGGCGCGAACAATGTACGCGGTGCAGTGACAAGGAATTTCAGCAGCATTGACGATATGAAATCTGACGGAGGACGGATAAGGGATCTGAGCGCCGAAGAAATCGATGCAATAAGGCGCGACTTCAGCGACAGGCTTGCAGCCATTGCAGATGAGGCGGCTCCGCGCGGCGAGGACAACTATCTCAACGACTTTTCACAGATGTTGATTGAGATAATAAACGAATCGGACAGCATGACAGACTTCCGCGCAAGGCTTAAAGGAAACGGCTACTATAACATATCGGATCTTACACTGTCTAAAATTGAAAAGCTGATACACGACATGGGTTCTGCACCGACAAAATATTTTGAGGCTAAGCCGCAGCGTGCGGTGGGTTTTAACGAGGTTAAAGCTGCTGTTGTGCCAAATGGTACAAGCAACGATATTATTAACAAGCTTCAGCAGCATGGCATACGGGTTGTGTCATACCCTAACGGTGATGAAGCCGCTCGTACAGCCGCAATAGAAAAGCTTGACGGCGTGCGCTTCAGCCGTAAGGCTGCTCCGGGTACGGATATAAATAATAACTCTTATTCATACAATGACTTGATATCCAAGCCTGATATGCCAGTGACCTTACTTACCGAAAAGCTTCCGCTTAATGAGAACGGCAAAATTGACCGCGCAAAGGTTAGCAAAATTGCTTTAAGCAATGCCAGGAAACAGAATAACCCTAAAAATACTGATTCTACGACATTTGTTCATGTAGACGATTTAGGGATTGATGTTGTTGTGGGTTTAAGTGGTATTAGACATGGCTTAGCAAGAAATCCTGATAATACAGCTATTGCGACTATGCAGATTGGAGATATATTAAAAAATGCTGTTGCTATAAATGAACTTAATGCTCGTGGTGATACAATGGGCGGTTTAGTATTGCTTGGAGCCGGAAAAGATGCAGATGGAAATTATTATCCTACAAGAATAATCGTAAATAATTATGAGGTTAATGATATAGAGCCGCTTGGAGTTGTTTATGCAATAAAAGCAAAAAAAGAAAGGAGTGCTCGTCGCAATGACGCAAGGCTCACCACTAATGTGACTGCCTTTTACACTCCTTCTACTATTAGTATAGCAGATTTACTTGATATTGTCAAGAAGCATTTTCCGGATATTTTACCGCAGAATGTTTTACAGCATTATAATATGGCTCGTCCGAACAGTCCACTCTCTGATAGTGTGCGTTTCAGCCGTAAGGCTGCTCCGGGGACGGACGAGAATGGAAACAAGGTTAAATCATCGCAGCTGTTTGAAAATTCCATGCATAAGGAACATTATTCCGATGAGTTCAGAGCTGAGGCGGACAAACGCAAGAACGATTTCTATTACGAAAAGCACAGCAATGAACAGGATTACAATGACGCGGTCAAGCGTATCGAGGAAGTCGGCGCGGACAAGGTTCTTAATGAATTATACAGAACTGAGAAATGGAGCGCTGAGCATACCGCCGACGCACTTGCTCTTGTAGAACACTTTAACCGCAGCAAGGATTATTCATCTGCCGTTGATGTGTATGAGCTTGCACGCAAGCATACTACACAGGCAGCTCAGGCTGTGCAGGCTTGGGCGATCATCGACAGGCTTACTCCTGAGGGTCAGTATATTGCTTTGCAGCGAGAAAATCAGAAACTTATTGACAAACAGGTTGAAAAAATGCAGCCTAAAAGGCGGGAACAATTTGAAAAGGATATAAAAAATGCGCGTGAGCTTGACAGAAAAGAACGTCAGCCACGACGTGTGTTTAGTAAGCAAGAGGAATCCGATATTATCGATAATCATGAATTGCCATTTGGAAATGAACCACCGGCTATCGGCAAACGCGTTTTCGGTAAGCAAGAGGAGCTTGATATTCCCAAAGAAACAAAACCGTCGCATAAGGTTATTCCTCCTGAGGAGTTCGGAATCTACTCCAATTATTTTGAAGAAGAAGATGTGAAAGCTGCTGTTGAGCAGCAGCAAAAGCTTACGGAAGCTGAAGAAGCAGAGGCTCGCCGCAAAACTCATGTGGACGATGTTCTTGATATGTATAATATAAATCGTATCAACGGCAGCGAAATGCTTGATGCAGCAAGTATTCTTCATGATATAGACAAAATTGACAGCAAGGAGGCTTTGATTGACAAGATTATTCAGCAGTCAAAGGAACGACACACAGCAGCGGGCAAGTCAGTAATTAAGGCATTGCAGGCACAGGACATTGAACTGCTGAAGCAGGTTGCTATTCAGCAGGTTTTCGGTAAGATCGCCGATGCTGAACCATCTACGTTTGCTCGCAAAATTTCTACATTCCAGACTGTTCAGCATCTTATGAATGCTAAAACTATGCTGCGTAATATGGGCTCTAACGGATTATTTAACACTGTTGATACCGCCGCCGTGGACATCGGCGCTGTTATAGATTCGATTATCGGCGCATTCTACAAAGGCGTTACACACATGGACGGACCGGCACGGCGTACAGTCGCCTTTCAGCGCGGACTTGCCGAAAAAGGAGCTTACGGTGCAAGGCTTGATCGCGCCCGCCGCGCTTTTATTGACAAGGCTCTTGATGTGGATACCGGCGCGGCGGAAGGTTCTAAATATAATGGTCTTGAAACATCTCGCCGTACCTTTAAGGGGCAAGGCAGATTACTGAGCCGTGCTGCCGCCGGCATTGAACGCGGCTTGGGTTACGGCCTTAATGTCACTGACGAATGGACAAAAGGTGGTATTGAGTATCACATTACGAAATCCCTCGAACGTCTGCGCGACAGCGGCAAGGCTTGGTATTCTGATGAAGAAATTAAACAGATTGCAGAAGACGAAGCCAGATACCGCACATTCCAGGACGACAGTCCTGTTGCGAGACTTCTTACCGGAATAAAGGCGGCGCTGAATATAATAGGTATAGGAGATGTTCAAAAGCAATACGGTCCATTAAAATCTCATGAATTTGGTTTGGGTGATTTTGTATGCAAGTATACACGTGTTCCTGGCAATCTTATATGGCGTTTTATAGAATATTCACCAACAGGATATTTTAAAACAATATATCACATAGGAAGAGCAATTTACGAAAATACCCAGGGCAGCGGATTTACAGCAAAGCAGCAAAGAGATATATCAATGTCCCTTGGTCGTGCTATGACAGGAAGCGGTATTATGGCTGCATTTTACTTTCTTTCTAAGCTTGGATTGTTTATCGGTGAACGCGAGGACGAAGGAGCAAATCAAAAAAATCTTGAAAACTCCGAGGGTATATCTTCTACTCAGCTTAATGTGTCCGCTCTTGGACGTTGGGTTGGCAGCGGATTTAAAAATAAGCCGGAGTTAGAAAATGGAGACATTTTAGTTAATTTAGGATTTCTTGAACCTCTTAATACGCAAATGGCTCTGGGATACGGTCTGGCAGTCTCAGATCCGAACGGCTTTAGCCTGAGCAATGTCGGCAAGGTGACGGGAGCGAAGGTGTTTGACCAGATTATTGACATGCCTACAATGTCAACTCTTAAATCTGTGTTTGATACTATCCATTACGGAGGCACCGGTACTGACGCCGCTATTGCCATCGCTGTATCCGGACTTACCGGTTTTGAGGGTTCTCTGCTTAGGCAGACAGCCGGCTTCCTTGATACATCGGCACGCAATCCTTACAATAACGAGGGTGAAGTTAAAATAGGACTTGCTCAGCTTATGCAGAATATTCCGAAGCTCCGCGAACAGGTTAATGAACGCATTACTCCTTTTGGTGAAATCCGCTCCAACACCTCCGGCAATCGCATTCTTGATTTCCTGAACAGCTTCATCAATCCGGGAAATGTTAATATATATCAGACTACCGATGTTTCCGGCGAGCTATATTCCTTGGCTGATTATGATGATAATGTTATTCCGTCTAAAGCTCCGTCAAGCTTTGACGCCGCCGGTGAATCCTACAAGCTATATGGTGACGAGTATGAGGAGTTTGCACGGCTTTACGGTCAAACGGCTTACGACAGCCTTAAAGAGGTTATTAACAGCGACTACTATACGGATATGACTGACGATGAAAAAGCCGAGGCTTTGGCTGACGTCGTTTCAAAGTCTGCTACTTCTGCAAAACAATTATGGGCTGTGGAGCATGGCAGCGAGCTAAAAGAAGGCAACAGTGGAATCGGCTCTGTAACTTATGATGGGGTTAAATATGAGCTTAGTCCTGCTGTCAAGGTTAAATATGACAGAGCTGTTGAACTGAAAACAAACGAGTACAAGTCGGCCCTTAATAATAAGGCTGTAGAAGATGTTTTAGGCGACTACAAGGCAATGTATTACTATAATGACTTGTCTGAAGCTGATAGGCAAAAGTATATTGCCGATTATGACCATAAGATTGCTAATGCCCGCGGTGGTAAAAAGAATACCAAAGAGGAATTACAGGCTAAGTACAGGCAGCAGAAGGAAGAATTTCTAAACGGCAAACGCTACAAGGAGATTGAAGTTACAGGCAATTACTCCGATTTACCTGCGTCAATACAAAAACAGGTTATGAAGCGTGCAGAAACTGTCGCAACAAATGCTGTACAGGCTGAGATGCGGGAGGAGATTATATCCGGTGCTTCAGCCGATGCTACGGCTGCACCCGAAGCTACAGCTGTCCCGGTTGCGGCGGCTTCCGATAAATCGGAAAAGCGTGTGTTTGGTCAAAGCTCGTCCGGCAGCGGTAAAACACTTGCGGCGGCGTTTAAGGAGGAAACGGACGGAATAAGGCGTGTGTTCGGGTTACCCGAAACGCAGCAGCCGAGGAAAATCGCCTTTGGCTATGCTCCGCCGATTGGTAAAACCGCTGCTTCAACTGCTTCTGCTCCGGCAGCAACTAAGGCTACCACTTCCGGTAACTCCGGTTCACGCAAACGCTCCGGCAGCTCGCGCCGCCGCTCATCCGGCGGTTCTTCGAGAAAACGCTCCGGCGGCTCTCGTTCAAGCTCCGGTTCAGGCGGCAGCTACCGCGCTGTTTCGCCGACTTTGGTTAGCGCAGCCGCTCAGACTTACAGTAATACATTGCCCGCTGTGTCATCGGCTCCTTCCGTAAGTTCATACCTCCCTTACAACAGTTACGGAAAATATGACACTAAGACTACCGCTGCTATTACCGCCCGTTACCACTCCGGCTATTATGTGCCGATTGTTTCTAACAACGTCCGTATTCGCGATATTATCCCTCAAGGACTTACGCTTCGCCGCGATGACGGCTCCGTTGTTAATGCAGATGGATTCTTTTATGAACTCTCCCCGGATTTGCAGCAGCTTGTTATTCAGGCTCTACAAAAACAGGCTGAGTCTGATATCGTTGGTGAAGTGGTTTGATACTAACGCGTTACTTATTTGTTACTAATTAACCCCGGTTACTCATATCCCAGACCGATTATGGGTTCAATAATTTGTCGGTTTTATCGGCTTTTTAGGGGTTGAACTTTTAACTTTTTTATGGTATAATAATTA
>JAUNPN010000164.1 GCA_030536655.1 bacterium
TAGATTGTAATTTTGTGCATTATTTAGTCGTGCTTAAGTTGTGGATAGTGATTAATTAACGCCTAATGGCTTAGCACGCATTGAACTTGCATATTTTCCGTCATATCATACAAAAATCTCTAGACATACACGAGTATGCCTTCGAGCTTTCTGCATAATCTGACGAAAAATCTGACTGCATTCACTACGAACTATAATTAATCAGTGATTCCTTAAAAAAGTGCCTGCTGCAAAGTCGGATTTTCCGCCGGATTTATTCCAAGAATCCACGTCGTATGCCGAGGGATTTTTGGTTCAATATGACGGAAAACCGACAAGCAATAGGCGCTTAATTTTCGGACAGGCTCTTCATTCGTTAAAACATCAGCTTCGAGTTGTCAATTATTTGCTCTGCCTGCGCATGGGTCAGCGAGTCCGCCGTTGAGAGAGACATTCCGCTGAAAACGCCGTAAGCCAATGCGACCATCATATTTATATGTGTCGGATTTTTTGTTCTCAGCCTGCCTGCATAATCGGCAATATCTATGTTTTTCGACTTAAGCACCTCCGCGGCAGCTTCGGGCGCCGTTATCGGTGTATCGTCGCCGTATGAAACTGTCTGTATATTATTACCATAAAGAGCCTGCAAAAACTCCCCCTTGGTAATATATCCGCTTTTCTCGGCAGCCAATGCGGAAACAGAAGAAGCTGACATAATTACAGCCGTAATCAAAGATATTATCTTCTTTTTCATTTCAATTCACCTCCTCCGCATACGCGTTTTTACGCTTATTTTTTTGAGCTGAACAACGGAATCACCCCCTTACTTTGGGGTACAGATAAATCTCAGGTTATATCATCGAACGGAATCATGTAATTTTCCGTCTTGCTTGTCGGCTTATCGTAAATCATTCCCTGTGAAATTGCCTCCTGCTCTACCTCGTCCACATACTGCTGCTCCTTTTCGTCCAGAGGAACCTCGCATGACACAACAAAGGAATTGTTATCGGCATTGACATATACCGCTGTTGCATACATTGCGTTGTCCGGCAATATAATATTTGTCCATGTAGTTTTATTGCGGCTTACGCATATATGACGTCCTATCTGGGTTATATAATCCTGTGTGTAGTAAGTTGGATCAGCGTGCAGAGTATCGCTGATTTCCATCACTATAACAGGAGAATCATCAGATAAATAAGATATAATTTTATCAGAATCGGGATTTAGCGGGAGATTATTCAACACAGGCTCTGATACTTCATATCCTTCGTTGTTATCCTTTGGCTTTCCGTCATACCATGTTTCAAGATCATATGAAAAGGCTGTTATATCCATTTCATCTCCAAGCGATACAAAGCTTCCTGTAACGAAATCGTAACTATAATTATCAATATATGGTTTATTCTTAGGGAGATCAAACCATTCATACGCTAAGCCCGAATCCGACTTGATCGTTGTATGGTAGTTGATACCATCTGATGTAACCTTTATTTCCTTTGGTAAGCTTTTTCTAAATACGTTAGGCTTTATGTCAAATATTTCACTGTCATTGGCAATGCCCTGCCAGCTTTGCGGATAAACTCCAATATGAAGATAACCGTTATAATAATCACCGTAAACACGTTTTTCGAGCTGATATAATTGCGCGTTCATTGCATTATACAGAAGAACAGCTGCCTGACTGCGCGTAAGCTCACTCTCATTGTTCAAAGATATATTATACATATATCCGTTTGCATGGGCAATCATAATGTATCCATGCGGATAACCACCCTTTTTTTCAGCTTTTTCGGCGAAACCTTGTGCGCATACTATCATTTTTATTGCATCTTTCAACCTAATGTTGTCGTTAGGTCTGAATGTTCCGTCTTCAAATCCGTCTATAATTTCAGAACTACACAAAGCATCAATATACTTTGATGCCCACGAATCAGCAGGCACATCAGAAAAAGACTTTCCTGTGCACTTAGTAATATTTAAAGCGGTGCAAAATATTTTTGCAAATTCTCCACGATTAATATAGTTTTGTGGTCTAAAGGTGTTATCCTCATATCCATTTATGATACCCGCCTCGCTTAGGCTTGTTATCTGATTATAATATGCGTCTTCTGAATGTATGTCTTCAAATGCATTGACACATACGGCATTAAAGGATAGTATGAAAGACGCTAAAGCAAAAATTTTTTTCAGCATTATAATAACCTCTCAATATTTTATAAAAGCGAAGCATATATTATAAACTATATACTTCGCTTTCAATAATTTACAATTTTAAAATTATGTCATTATTCGCCATAAACATAAGCTGCAACATATTCATTAATATTGTCTTGCTCTTACTTTGATGCCAAAGTTAACACCATCATCGCCTAAGTCCTGATTTGTTACGCTAATAGTCCATGTTCCACGCATGCCCGTTTCATTATTGTATCTCTTTGTGACCTCCTGACCTGCACTAAGAGTAATTATTTCACTGTTGGATGCAGTAGTTGATTTTAAAGTGCATTTAATAGGAATTGAACCTGTGTTGCGCAGAAAGATGTTTAAATTATTTCCCAGCGAGGGAGTACAAGTAAAAGACTTTCTATAATTATCTGTTATAATCTCATCATCAATGAACAGAGTTCCTGTTGCTCTTGGTTCAACAAAATAATTCGATGTATCAAACAGCTCTACCGTACCATCAGTAAAATCAAGTTTCTGACTATTCTCTACAGACACAATAGAGGTTTCTACGGTGCCATCTGTAAATTCCATTTTTGCAAATGCACTTACACTCATAGCCGATACTGCCGCCATTGCAGCCAAACCCAATGCAATAATCTTCTTAATCTTTTTCATATTAATTCAATCCTTTCTTTTCAACGCTTATTTTTTCAAAAGCAACAAAATTCTCACACAAGCTCTTGACAAATCAAAGAAAGTCAATTATCAAACAGTACAAATGAATCTACAAATGCTTTTATGCTGTTTTCATCATTCAGAGATGGCTGACCTATTACGCGTATAGTATTATCTCTGTATTTTAAATCCCGAAGATAAATCAGTTTATGATTTTCGTTCGCAACAGTATACGAGCGTCCGATTTCATTGCCATTTTCATCGGTAAATGTCTTATAATCTATAATCCTGTTTTCTTTAGCCTCTCCGTAAAACATAGCGGAATATGATTCTTGAAGTTTCGATTCAGTTACAGGGGTATACACTCTGTCTTCATCAATTCGCACAGCCAAGCTCCCTTGAGAACTGCTACAGGACAGTCTGCCGCCAAACTCTTCAATGTTTGCCGATAAAGCAGCGTCTTTTGGAAGTTGTATACTAAAATCACCTTCATCGGGAATATATAACTTGGTGCCATCAATTTTTTCCATCTTTTCATAGTATTTTGATTCCAATAAAGAGGTGTCAACGGAAATATCCGAAGCATCGGAGGAAATTTTCGCTGCCGACTGTCTGCATTGCGAATATGCATATCCTCCTATAAAGCACAGTACGGAAATGCATACAATACCAATAATATAAAACAATTTTTTCATATATATAACCTCATATTGTTAATTAGCAGTATAAACTATAAAGTATTTTTCTGTATTCCTACGAAAAACCTTAGAAATTATGGGTTTGTAGCGTCAATTTGTGCAAAATGATGATTACCTCTCTTATTTTTCTTTTCAGTTACCCATAATCATGCTTCGGAATGCTTGTCAAGCCTAGGCTGAAAGCCCATTTATTTCAGGCTTTACAAGCATTTTGGAGCATGATAAAATGTTGCATAAATGAAGTAAAATTTTCTACAGTTTTTCGTATCTTACTTTACACTATCTGTTAATTGATATAACTTGCATACATAGCATATACATATCCTCCCCAACCATCAATGCTGTAGGAATAATAATCCAGGTCATCAACAACTTCTCCGTGTAACCATACACTTCCGTTTCCGCCAAAAGGACAACCAAATATCATACCTTTTTGCAATACTGCTACAACACTGGAACTTGTCGACATAGCTGATCTTAAATTTACATCGTTTGTTTTAATTCTATAAGTATGTAAAATAGTAGCCCTAACATTTGATACATCGGATATTGCATCTGAAATATCAATAGTTTCATCTAAATTACCATCTGCGGTGTAAATTTGAGCCTCATCGGCTTCAATCATTACAGATAATTCATCGTTATCATTTTCTACAGGAATCATTTTTGATAATTCTCCATTTTCGTAGATAACTAACATTTTGCCTAAATATTCAAAATCTTCGTTCCCTAAAAAAATCTCATTATCTTTAACTGTAACTGAATTCGTTTCCGCCGCCATTGCGCTTATGCTCATAGCCGATACTGCTGTCATTGCAGCCAAACCCAATGCAATAATCTTCTTAAACTTTTTCATATTAATTCAATCCTTTCATTTTCAAAGCTTATTTTTTCAAAAGCAACAAAATTCTCACACAAGCTCTTGACAAATCAAAGAAAATCAATTATACTTATAGTAAGAGAGATTCCATGTATTAATCACACATACGATGGTCAAATTCGGGTATGATTTTATATGGTTTCTCTTTTTGTATGCAATGAAAAATAAAGTTATATTTTTTTTAATTTTGCTGTATAAACAGCCTTTTATAGATGTAAGATGTTTCAAAATACATAAACGGCATTTACAACTCTGTTTCCAAATCATTCTGTATGTTGCAGGCTCTGCCTTATGTGATAATCTCACGGGATTAATGTTTGAACAGCCGTTTAAGCGCTGAATATGTAATTTGATATATCTTTATCTACCCATTTACCCTAATCCGGGCAGGAAGTCCTTTATTTCTTCCGCCAGCCGTTCCGGCTGCCTTAAATGCATGCACCAACAAAAACGATTCGATCCACCAAAATCAGATTTAAGCCTGTTCTGTATATATCCTGCTTATCAGGATCTATAATGGAACGCTGAATGAATTTCTTTGTTAAATAGTTTGAAACGGCATCCATTTTGTTTTTCCTCGGTTTTCTCATTTCTTGGTATAATTATATCATAAAAAATTTCCGGTGTCAACGGCATCGCTGGCACGAATGGTCGGTTTTCAGGCATAGAATGCAACTTTTTAATTTTTATAAAAATTTCAGTAAAAATAGCTTAAAACAAGTATAAAAACAAGCCATAATATATGCAATATTGCTATTGTATATATATGTCAACACAGAAACGGCCGTTTTCTTCAAAGAAGTCAACCATCCCATGACGTGATTTCACAATTCTTCTGATATTTTTTATGCCATAGCCATGATACTCTTTCTCGGATTTTGTTGTGTTCAGTCCTTTATTATTGGCTAAAACCGATTCATCAATAGAATTTGACATAAATATCGATAAATACTGTTCCTGCGTTTGAACATCCAATTCAATATATTTCTCCTCGGAATTTTTAGACGCCTCTATTGCGTTATCAAACAAATTACCGAAAATAACAGCTATCTCATCTAATTTAAGCTTTCCTAAAGACCCGGTTTTTACACGTGTTTGTACACGTATACCAAACTTATCACACACGGCTATTTTAGCATTTACAATAGCATCGAAAGTTTCATTATCCGTCTTAACCAAATTCTTGATTGTGTCCAGCTGATTTTGAAGAATGGCTGATATATACTGTTCAGCTTTATTTACATCACTTTGTAATAATCCTCGTATAGTTGTAAAATGCAGCAGCAGGTCATGGCGCATACTGCAAGTTTTCTTATATAAACTCTCTACATCGCTTGCATATCGTTTATCATTTTCATATTTTTGCCGGATTGAATTTTTCTCTTTTTCTGCTTCTGCGTCTTTGTTTATTTTTATAAATACATAATAAGTAAGAATATTGGCTAACATAACACTGACTGTTGCCAAAAGAAGTTCACTTTTTAATTCGCTGTATTTTAGAAACACCTGCATAATGCCGACCATTGACATTTCAGCAACAACAGGCATCATAATCAGTATCATCATATTTCTTCGTTTCGCAATGTTATGGAATTTAAATTTTAATAACAGAATGCATACACCGATCAATAATACTTTTGAAAGTACAATTAAAAATATTCTTTCCATTGTCATTCCATATAACACGCGGTAATCATGAGTAAAAATTTCTGCAATGCACAAGGTTGAAAACAATGCAATAAAATATACAATACAGTTTATAAACCCGGATATAAACAATTTTGTATAAGGGTCTCCTTTTAAAAACAGCAAAGAATATAAAAAGAAAATAAGGCTAAAAATCAAGCCTAAAAATCCTTCATAAATATATGTATTGTTTAAATATGTAACCGTACTCACAGCGCAAAACAATCCGATACAAAAAGCAGCTATCATTTTTATGCCTTTATACCTGCATCCAAAGTATGCTGTTAAAAAGCCAATAACAATAGTTTCCTCGACTATATTAACAGAAAATTCAAATAAATTTACCATCGTGATCTCCTTAAAAATTTCTTATAC
>JAUNPN010000165.1 GCA_030536655.1 bacterium
ATGGAATAAAAGATAGAAAGAGGTGACAGGCTTATGAACAGCCGTAAAAGAAAAAAAGGTAAGATACATATAACCATTGTAAAAAGCAGTAATGAAGACAACCTTGATGGAATGCTGTGGTGTAAACGGTGTGGAGAGGTTGTAGGAATTTACAGCCAAAGAAAAGGAGGATATGTTTATGATGGAAATTATTGTCGAACTTGCGGAAAAAGGATAGAGGAATAAGAACTAATTGTTAACAATGTAAACACTCTATTTAAAGATTTTGATGTTACTCGATTTTTCAGCTATTTGGCGATATACTACAAGTATCAATAATAAACGAAAAGAGGTAATTTAAGATGGTAGCAACAGTTGTAAGAAAGAGACGGAGACACCCTAAGATTTATGTAGGAGATAGATATGGAGATTTAGAGGTGATAGAGGATTTGGGTATTGACAATACGCATCATCACTACTACAGCTGTAAATGCCATATGTGCGGTAATGAAACTCGCGAATTAAGGGAGAAAATCGTAACTGCAATGGACAAAGGTAAAGAATTACGGTGCAGCAGATGTTCATTTATCAAAGACAGGACAGGTATTGAGAAGGACGGATACAGGGTTTTACATATAGTCGAAGGAGCTACAAGAGACCGACACTCATTTTGGAGCTGTGAATGTATGACCTGCGGGCAGGTGAAAGTATTTTCAACAAAGCAGTTGGCAAGTAAGAGTTCACTGCCGAAATGTATTCATATCAATGCGAGAAAAATGTTTGAATCATATAAAGACTATCAGTTAACAGCAAGTCTGTAAAAACACGACTCTGCGAAGCTGTGTGAAAACTGCGAAGCCGAAAAGAAAGGAGAAATTTATGCAGAACATTCAGAGTTCAACAAGAGAAGTAGAATATATGACAAGAAAAGAAGCTGCGGAGTATTTAAGAGTATCCGTTGTTACAGTGGATAGGCTTGTCAACCGCAAAGATTTTCACGGTAAGGTCAATATAGGAAGCAGAGTGTTAATTATTAAGAGTGTGCTTGATAACTACTTAAAAGCGAAAGCAAGTTAAAAAAGTATTGCAGCCATCGGTAAAATGTGCTATAATTATACTGATGGCTGTTGTTTTGTCTTAAGGAGGATTGGAAATGGCAGGACAGAAGCGATATAACGGAGAAGGAAGTATCCGAAAGAGGGTACGGCAAGGAAAAACCTATTGGGAAGGACGATATACAAACGAAGAAGGTAAGCAGAAGAGTGTTTCAGCAAAGACACAGAAGGAATGTCGTGAGAAGTTAAAAAAAGCAATAGATGATGCGGAACGAAAAGAAGCCGCCGCTTCATCGAACTGTAAATATGCCCCATCAATGACATTAAACGAATGGGCTGATATATATTTCAATGTGTTCAATACGAACATTAGAGAAACAACGTTTCACTTAAAAAAGCTATGGTCGTATGATTTCGTTATAGCTCCTAAACTGGGGGATATATCATTAAACAAGATTAGCAGGAATGATGTGTTGGAACTAATAGATTCTATGAATGATGATTATGCTCACCGAAGCATTGAATATGTAGTACATATAATAAATGAATTGTTGGAGTGCTCTGTTCGTGAAGAAGTTTTAGAACAATCAGTGGCAAAAAATATAGAAGTAGTTGGTGGAAGCAAGGCACAACCTAAAAGAGAGCTTACGCAGCAAGAGATTGACATATTTCTTGAATATGCAGGTAACAAAAGAGAAGATTTTGTCTTAGCCTTTCAAATAATGCTAAATACAGGAATGAGATGCGGAGAGGTATTAGCATTGACGTGGAAGGATATTGACAAAGATTATACATACATAGATGTTAATAAGACTGTTAACGTATTAGGGAAAATAGTACCGCCAAAGACAAGGGGTTCGATAAGAAAAGTTCCGCTAAATTCCTTTTTGACAGTAAAGATTAAAAATAGACACGAGCAAATATCATCTATGATGCCCAAATCTTCAGATATAATAATAGATGATGAATATGTTATAGCATCAAACAAACGATATTTAGTACTGACAGAAAAACGTCCATATGCTGTGGCTGCGTTCAATCTTTGGTTGAAGGATATTATTGTACAAAAGATACGTAAAGACTATCCGGACTATCCAATGTTCTCGTCTCACTATCTTAGACATACGTTTGCAAGTAGGGCTGTATACAGCGGAATGTCATTATTACATTTGCAAAAGATATGTGGATGGGAAGATGCTTCTATGCTGAACAAGGTTTATGGACACATGAATGCGGAACAGAGTTATCAGGCTATGAAAGAGATGCCTGCAATAACGATGGAGGTATGTCATGGGTAAAAAATCTAACGGACAAGGGAGCGTCAGGAAAAAGACTCGTAAGGATAGAATATATTGGGAAGGAAGATATACTAACGAAGAAGGAAAACAAAAAAGCATATATCGGGATACACAAGCTGAATGCAAACAGGCTTTAAAAGAAGCGATTGCGGAAGTAGAACTAAAAAAGAAATTGAAAGAAGATGCAGCGTATAATCCGGACATGACATTGAACGAATGGACGGAAATATGCTTTTCAAAATTATTTACTAACTTAAAGTATCAAACAATAAAGACCTATAGAAATTGTTATAGGTTGTATTGGCAAGAAGGAATAGGTCAAAAAGAAATCAGAACAGTGAATCGCGCAGAAATACAAATGATACTTAATCAAAAAACAGAGGAAGGCAAGGCTCATTCCTCAATAAAAACAGCGGTAACTGTTCTAAAAAAAATATATAAGTCAGCAATAAAGGAACGCTTGATAGAAAAATCACCGGTAGATAAAGTTAACATCAAATTGGGGAAAGAAAAGGCAGAAAAGATCTCATTAACAGATGAGCAAATTCAACAGTTATTACAGGCAATGTCCGAAAATAAAAGTAAGTATTATGTAATGGCAGTATTAATGCTATTGAATACCGGTATGCGAATAGGAGAGCTGTTTGCCATAACATGGGCCGATTTCATAGACGATTTTAAATTTGTACATATAACAAAAACAGTAACAATTGAAAACACTTTATCCACTCCCAAAAACGAGTCTTCAATAAGGCTTGTTCCAATCCATCCGGAGTTGAGGGAGATAATCATAAAATATAAGGAAGAACAGATAAAAAAAGGGACTTACATTGAAAAAAATCCTGTTTTGCATAACGGCTCACAAAAAAATCGTTTTTTAGAAATATCTAAATTTAATAGTTGGTTATACAGATTGTGTGCCAACATACAAAAAGAACATCCGGACTTTCCGAAGATATCAAGCCATTATTTTCGACATACCTTTGCAAGCCGAGCGGTGAAATATGGTATGCCGCTGATATACTTACAAAAAATATGCGGATGGAGTTCAATGGATATGATTAACAGGGTTTATGTTCATATGGATTTTGAACAGATGAGTATAGCAATGAATAAAATGTATGAAAAAACAAACAACTCAAATCTGTTAGGGAACTGTTAGGGTACACAAGCAGAAAACAAACAATTTAATTACGAAAAAAGCCGATAAAAAAGGGAAAAAATACGAAAAATTATATAATAATTGCATTTTCTATTGACTATGGCAAGAAATTGGTGTAAAATATAAGTAAGTTAAAAATTTATCATAGGAGGAAGGATTATGATTTATACAGCAATAGCCGAATTGGCAGCATATGGTGTAAAAAATGCATTAATTATGCCGATTGATGTTATTTATGTGCGCAACCAGATTATGGAAATACTTGGAGTTACGGATTGGAAGGAGCCGGAGGCACTTCCCGAAAGAAAGCTTGAAGAAATTCTTGACGAGCTTATTTCATATGCCTGCGAAAAGGGAATAATTGAGGACACGATTTCGGTTCGTGACCGTTTTGATACAAAGCTTATGGGAATTCTTACAGGACCACCGAGAGAAATTAACGCGATATTCAATGCAAAATATGCACAAAGTCCGAAGGCTGCCACAGAGTGGTACTATAAGTTCAGTAAGGATACAAACTATGTCCGCGCGGCAAGAATGAAGAGAGATATTCGCTGGAAGTATGCTTCGGATTACGGCTTATTAGATATTACAATTAACCGCTCAAAGCCGGAGAAGGATCCCAGAGACATTGCAGCTGCAAAGGCTGCACCGCAGACGGCTTATCCGGCGTGCCAGCTGTGTATGGAGAACGTAGGCTTTCCGGGACACGCAAATCACCCGGCAAGACAGAATATCCGTCCGGTTGATATTGATATTTACGGCGGAAAGTGGGCGTTGCAGTACTCGCCTTACGGTTACTATAACGAGCATTGCATTGTTCTTAATCAGGAGCATTGTCCAATGAAGATTGACGCGGCGGTATTTGAAAAGCTTTTTGATTTTGTTGAGCTTTTCCCTCATTACTTCCTCGGCTCAAATGCTGATTTGCCTATTGTGGGCGGTTCGATTCTGAGTCATGAGCATTTCCAGGGCGGTCACTATACATTTGCAATGGAAACTGCGCCGATTGAAAAAACGTTTGGTTTAAGCAGATACCCGGCTGTAAAGGCAGGTATTGTAAAGTGGCCGATGTCAGTTATCCGTTTAACGGGTGACGATAGAAAAGAAATTGCTGCTGCGGCAACTATGATATTAGATGCGTGGAGAGCATATTCCGATGCTGATGCGGATATATATGCGGAAACCGACGGAACACCGCATAATACAATCACACCTATCGCAAGAATGAAGAATGGAATGATTGAATGTGATCTTGTATTGAGAAATAACCGTACAACTGAAGACAGACCGCTCGGACTGTTCCATCCGCGTCCGGAGCTGCACCATATTAAGAAGGAGAATATCGGACTTATCGAAGTAATGGGACTTGCGGTGCTTCCGGCAAGACTTGCTGTCGAATTAAAAGATTTGGAGAAAGCAATGCTTGAAGGCAAGGATATATCGGCGATAGATTCTCTTTCAAGCCATGCTGAATGGTCAGAGCAGGTACTTAAAGCGCATCCGGAGTTTAATGCGGAGAATGCTGAGGAGATTATCCGCAGCGAGGTAGGAGCGGTATTCGCTCAGGTTCTTGAGGATGCTGGAGTATACAAGAGAGATGAAAGAGGTCAGGTAGCGTTCATGAGGTTTGTTGATTCTATTAGATAATATAAGAGCCTATACCTAATTTAAATTAAGTACATTTTGCTTGCCGATTTACCGTTATACTGCCCAAAAATCCGATTTCGCAATATGAACTTTTTTAATTACGGATAGGTTCGAAGAAAATGATCGGTCATATTAACGGCGTCATTTAAAACAATGACGTCATACCAAAACAGCATTATGGTTTTATATAATGAATCATAATGCTGTTTATTTTTTATTTTGTGAACGTCAATAAGACAGGCAAAAAAGTCAGTTAAAAAACTTGCAATATATTTGAAGTTATGATAGAATAAAAATGTATCTGCTCAATAACCCTACGGTTAGAACTTATTTGTTAGCAGTTGGGTTATGGAGCTGATATGAATAAAAACGGAAAAATAGGAGAAGATTATGAAAGCAACAGCATTTTCGCCGCATGATGGGATTTATGTACAGCACTTGAAAACAAGTCGGAAACACGATATGCCTGTACAGCATTATCATGACGGGTATGAGATGTATCTTCAGCTTGACGGAAAACGGTATTTGTTTTACGATAATATTTGCTACACGTTAGAACGCGGAGACATAGCAATTTTTAAACCATTTGAAATTCATTACGCAGAAAGCAGAGATGTGGATTATTACGAGCGTTATGTGTTAAATTTTCAGGCTGATGTGCTGCGCGCAATTCTGAGTGATGCGGAGCTTCACCTATTGCTTGATGAAAAAATACGCTCATGTGTGGTGCATTTGTCACCGGAGGATACAGAGGATATATTCGGCTATTTTCAGCGCGCAGACTTGTATTTAAAGCAAAGCGGCTTTTTGGCTGAAAAACTGCTGTGTTCTGCTGTTTTACAGCTTATTATGAAAGCTGTGATTCATACATATGACAGTACCGCAACTGCAGGGGAACGTGTGGCGCCTCAGATTATAACTGCAATGAATTATATAAACAAGTACTATAAAGAAAATATAGATCTCGAAAAGCTTTCCTCTGTCGCTTGTATGAGCAAGTATTATTTTTGCAGAAAATTTCACGAAGCTACAGGAGCAACAGCACTCGAATATTTAAATAACATAAGGCTGACAAAGGTCCATAATCTATTGCTGAATACTAATATGACTATTGATGAAATAGCTTCCCAAACAGGCTTTATGTCGGCGGTAAATCTTGCGAGATCCTTCAAAAAAGTATACGGAATGGCCCCGAGAGAATTTAGACGGTCAAAAAGACAGGATTAGTTCGGAAAAGTATTGCAGTTGGTTGCTCAGCCGTAATACTTTTTTGTATAGAGCAA
>JAUNPN010000166.1 GCA_030536655.1 bacterium
GTTCAATGCGTGCTAAGCCGTTAGGCGTTAATTAATCAGTGGTTCCTTAAATACCTTTTTAATCAGCAGCTCCTTAACAAAAACCTTTTAAACAAGGTCATGCTGCACAAAATAATTCCTCCAGTGTCTTACCTCCGTGCAAATGCTTTAATATAGCCCTGCGGCACGCGCTGTATCTGTAAAACAGCTTTTGCGCCTTTTCGGCTTCGGCATAAACCTTCCATTCGCCGGTCAGCATACACCCTTCGTTTTTATGATTTATAAATCCATAAATATCATGCGCCGGATACCCTAAAAATGCACCTATTTCATGAGGAAATCCCTCCCCGCGTGCGCATACCTTTTTAATTTTGTTTTTCAGAATATCCAAATATAACTCCAATGAAAATTTATACGGATATCCGAATTCAGTAAGCAATGCTTTTATCTGCGGACTGTTCAAATATTCACAAAGCTTTTTACGACGGTAAACCATAATTAAATACCGTTCTTCACATTCACAAAGGATTTCAATACAAATACCCCGCCTTTGCAGAATATTATCCAGCCTTTTAATACTCAACAAGACATCTGAATTTTCTGTTTTAACACATGATGCAATATTTGCCGGCTTAATTCCGGCCATAGCCGGACCGCAGTGATAAGCTAAAAAATGTTCAATCGGCATATAACCACCTCTACCTTTAGTTAGTTAAGTCTAACCTTTTCTTAATATATACGGTTAGCTTTTACTAACCGTATATATCATACCACAACTTTATTTGTTTGTCAAGAGATTATTTTAATTTTATAGAATTTTTTTCATTTGCTGCGTATACAAAAAGGGGGTTGCTGCAAAGCATTGTTTTGCTGCAGCCCCCTTCCTCTCTTATTTTACGGAATAAACAGCCTTTCTCCCGCTGAAAGCTCTTTTCCTGCTTCAAGCTTGTTAAATTCCGTAATTTCATTGCACGTTACACTGTAATGCTTCGCAATATCCCATAACGTGTCACCGTTCTGTACGAAATATATTACTATTCCGTTCTTTACTCCTCCCTCATTTCCCTTCTCAACTGAATTAATTACTTTAATCTTTCTGCGGTTCACTATATTGGATGATAATGATAGTATACATCTTAATTCCAGCTCTCCTGCCGAATTTAAATTATAGCTCGTATGCCTTATATCTGCCTTTAGCTGCGCTTCCATGCCGTCTGTGGGAACGTCACATTCCATCATATATGAAAATGGTATATCTTTTTTCAGACTGTATACAGGATTATCCGCACTTTCGGAAAGATACAGAATATATGCCGACAGCTTTCCTTCACAAAGCAGCTTGCCGCGCTGCAGCTGAACCTTCTGAACAGATGTGCGTGTAATAACATTGTATACCTCTGATACCTTCGGACCGCTGCTGCCGAAGTCTATAATTTCTCTTAACGTATTCTGCATTGATGGCGATGAAGCAAGCTCCTCTACCTCTATTTCCTCGGCGTCTATGATTGTCTTTTCTCTCGGTATATAACAGTCGGAAATCATGTCAAACGCGATTTCCTCCTCCGCCTTCAGCTGCGCTTCAACCGCTATATCAAGCACTATAAGGCGCCTGTCGCCGTCGCTGTCCTCCTCAATTTTACTTTCTATTCCGCATACACTGTATTCAATATCACATATCGTATCTTCATTTACATCCTCACTGTCCAACACCTCAGTAAACGGTATATCCGCCTCGGTAAATTCAATATCCATTTCCTCATTCGTATACAAAACACAGATTCCCGCTTCACCCTTTACCACGACCTTACCGGTAACTGTTTTATAATCTGTGTCAGAAATTCTTACGTCCGTTTTTAAAATCTCATTAACAGAACCCTGTGCATTAGGAATTTCAAGGCTTTCTCTGATATTAAAGCGGTGAACGCTCATATCTACAATACTTCGCAGCTTTACCGCCTCGCGCTTAATTTCTGCTTCTCCCGAAACCTCAAACGGCAGCTCAGTCTCCCTTATTCCACAGACCTCGTAATCAAGACTGACAACTGCTTTGACCTTCACTTTTCTTGAATTGACTGCCGAAAATTCAACCTTCACCACATTTGACATGACCTCTGCGCTTGTATCTGAGGTTATTTTCTTGCTTTCAACTCTATATGAAAAATCAAATGTCGCTTCAATGCTTCTTGCTCTCTCCCCTTCCCTGTCAGGTATGTACAATATTGTCATATCTACGCAGCCCTCAATATCAAGTCTTCCGTCCGAAGTCTCCGCATTTGTAACATATGATACTGCATCCACCTGCAGCAGCTTTAATATATCCGGCTTGATGTCAGGTACCACGACATCTCCCTCAGCCATGACGCGCGTATCGCCCTTATATACGGTCTGAGAGAGCCGTACTGATTCTTTTAATAATTCCATAACAGCCTCCCTTTATCTTTCGGAGCCTGAGGATAATCTTTTCAAACTCCGTTATGTTTCATTTTATGCCGCCGTGTCCGAATTTATGCTTAAAATTTTACTTTTTGGGTAATATAATAGGGATAAATTCTAAAAATATTTTCAGAAAGGACTGCTTTTTTTATGAATATACGCACAGACCTCGCCATGGAGGCACACGACATTGCACGCCGCGAAAGCAAGGGAATTATTGACGGAATTACCTCCTCAACAGAACAGCATAACAATGTAAAAATCACACGAGTAGAAATTCTTACAGATGAGGCAGGTATGAAAATCGGCAAGGAAAAGGGCAGCTATGTCACTCTTGAAGCTCCGTACCTTCGCTACAGCCTGAATGACT
This sequence comes from bacterium, assembly GCA_030536655.1. Lineage (GTDB taxonomy): Bacteria > Bacillota > Clostridia > UBA1381 > UBA1381 > UMGS1958. The sequence continues at coordinate 2,783 of JAUNPN010000166.1, forward strand.
ATGAGGACGCGGTAAAGCTGATTTCCTATGAGCTTATTAAAATGTCAGATGTTTCAAAGGATGATATAGTACTTGTCGCAGGCTTGGGCAACAGAGCAATTACTCCGGATGCTCTCGGATGCAGAGTTATTGACAAGCTGCTCGTTACCCGGCATATGCAGGAATTTATTGACGCTCCCACCGGCAATGTATGCGCTGTTGCTCCGGGAGTACTCGGCACTACAGGCATTGAAACCTCGGATATTATCAAGGGGGTTACGGAAAAACTTTCCCCATCTCTTATCATTGCGGTTGATGCTCTTGCAGCAGCAGATATTTCCAGAGTTTCCACTACTATTCAGCTTGCAGATACCGGTATTCAGCCGGGAGCCGGCATAGGCAACAACCGCAAAGGTCTGAACCGCGACACGCTCGGAGTTAAGGTTATTGCCATAGGTGTTCCGACCGTCATTGACGCGGCTACAATTTCCAAGGTTCCAATTCCCGAAGAACTTGCGCCGCTTACTGTCACAACCAAGGATATTGATCTTGTAATTGAACGAATGTCAAAAACTGTTGCAAATGGAATTAATCTCGCATTGCACAGAGAACTCACATTAAATGAAATAGAAGAACTGACTGCTTAATCCTGTTATATTATTTTACAAAAAATTTACACCCGACAGTATTGACAATTTATTGCGAATGAGTTAAAATTATACTATGGGTTTATTATTTATCCCGGAAAGGAACGATATAATGCTTGAAACTATCAATATAAATAAAAATATCAGGCTGAATTATATACCGCTGAAAAAACTGAAAACAACTGTTCTCAGCGTGTATATTCACCGCAGCCTTAACGAAAATGACGCTTCAATGAATGCGCTTCTCCCATATGTTCTGAAGCGTTCTTCAAAGCTTTGCCCCGACATGGAGTCCTTCTCTAAGTACCTTGAAAAGCTTTACGGCGCTTCGCTAGGCTGTTCGGTATTTAAACGCGGTGATGACCAGATTATATACTTTGATGCGGAAACAATTTCTGACCGATATACCCCCGGTAATGAGCCTCTGCTCGCAAAGCTTACCGAGCTTATTCTTTCAATACTTTTTGAGCCGTCCTCGGACTGCTTCGATGCTGAAATTGTTGCACAGGAAAAGAACAATGCCGTCAACAGGATTAATGCACTTGTTAATGATAAGCGTTCCTATGCCTCAATTCGCTGTCAGGAAGAAATGTGCAGCGGCGAAACATTTGCAATTTCAAAATTAGGCACAATTAAAGGAATACAGTCTGTCACTCCGGAAACGCTGTATGATTATTACAAGAGTATAATCACTTCATCTGTCATTGATTTTTATGTGTGCGGTGATGCGGATATCAACTCCGCAGCTGATAAAATCCACGAATATACGGACAAGCTTGCGTTTACAGACGCTTCCGTCACAAAGACAGAAATCCTTGTAAAATCCAATGACGTAAAGCGGGTCACCGACCGAATGGATGTAACACAGGGCAAGCTTGCAATAGGTTTCCGAACAAATATCACTCCGGACAGCAAGGACTATCCCGCGCTTACCGTATTTAACAGCGTATTCGGCGCAGGCGCACATTCAAAGCTGTTTAATAACGTGCGCGAAAAGCTGAGTCTTGCATACTATGCTTCGTCACAGCTTGAACGCTACAAAGGTCTGCTTATCGTAAATGCCGGTATTGAATTTAAAAACTTCCAACAGGCATATGACGAATCGCTTGCTCAGCTTGAAGAAATCAGAAACGGAAATATTTCCGATCTCGAATTTGAATCAAGCATAAAGTCTATAGTAAACAGCTACAAATCAACATACGACGACCAACGTTCTTTAGCAATTTTTAGCCTTGGTGAGTCAATAATCGGTACAAACGAAACAATAGAGGATAAGATTGAGAAAATTAACAAAGTTACTATAAATCAGGTTGCAGAGATTGCAAAGAAGCTTGAGCTTGACACTGTTTATTTTCTTGACAGAAAGGAGGAAGCATGATGGAGCTGAAAATCAAAAAAAGCGATATAACCGGTGAAACAGTTTATTACGGAACTCATTCCTCCGGTCTTGGAATATATATCATTCCAAAAAAGGATTACTCGCAGAATTACGCCATATTCGGCACACGCTACGGTTCAGTTGATTCTAAATTTGTGGTTCCGGGAGAAACAGCGCCGACAGAAGTTCCTGACGGAATTGCGCATTATCTTGAACACAAAATGTTTGACCAGCCTGACGGGTCGAATGTATTTGACAAATTTTCACGTTACGGAGCAAATGCCAATGCCTTTACCTCCTTCAATATGACCGCATACCTGTTTAATGCAACGGCAAATATTGAGGAAAATCTTTCAACACTTCTTGATTATGTTCAGTCGCCGTATTATACGCCTGAAACAGTTCAGAAGGAACAGGGAATTATCGGGCAGGAAATTAATATGTATGACGATAATGGCAGCTGGAAGGTATTTTTCAATTTTCTCGGATGCCTGTACAACAATCATCCTGTAAAGAAGGAAATTGCAGGTACAATTGAATCGATAAGCCACATTACCGATGATTACCTTTATAAATGCTACAATACCTTCTATAATCTTTCAAATATGGCAATAGTTGTTGTTGGAGATGTTAATCCGGATAGAATTTTAAATGTTATTGAAAACGGTATCAAGAAAAATGAGCCGTTCACAGAGGAAATACAAAAGCTTTACCCTGACGAGCCGGCAAAAGTGGCTAATCATTATGCAGAGCAAAAGCTGAGCGTTGCAATGCCGCTGTTTATGATGGGCTTTAAGGATACCGACGTCGGCTATGGCGGAAAGAAGCTTCTTAAGAAAAATATTGAGATGAATATTCTCTTACAGATGCTTTTCGGCAAAAGCTCACATTTCTATAGAAGCTTATATGAACAGGGACTTATTACTCCATCATACGCTGTTGACTATACCATGCAGCCGGATTACGGCTTTACCTCAATTGAGGGTGAATCCAATAACCCAAAACAAGTATATGATATGATGCTTGCAGAAATTGATAAGGTAAATAAAATAGGTCTTGACAAAGATGATTTTGTCCGTATAAAAAAGGTTATATGGGGACGGTATATCAGAACCATGAACAATGTTGAAGATTATGGAACAATGTATATACAGCTCCTGTTCATGGGAATCGACTATCTTGATTACTATGATGTTTATAATGAAATAAACTTTGAGGATATTACAAAGCGATTTGAACAGCATTTTATCCGCGATAATGCCGCATTGTCAGTTGTATGGCCTATTGAATAAAAAATTTCAAAACGGAGTATCCAACTATGATACTCCGTTTTGTACTATTATCTGTTACATTTCCATTCTGAGCTTAAATCTTTCAATATCACATTCTATACGATTCAAACGTATATTCTGCATTTCTTGCTGTGCTCTTACAGTTTTAGCCAAGGTTTCAGCCTCCATTGCATGAGCAAAACTCATCTGATGGGCTTCACCTATAACCTGAATATCAGCCCTTAACTTATCAAGCTGCACCTTGATTTCAAGGTTGCTTTCTTCAAGCTTCGTTACTCGTTCTTTAACTTCAT
>JAUNPN010000167.1:0-2565 GCA_030536655.1 bacterium
GGTGAGTCAATAGAAAGAGAAACAGGTATTAACATACGCTTTATAGAGATCCCTATTACTTTGGTTGCTTTAGATTGTGCTAGAAAAGTTACCGTGCATACGGATTTAGAAAGTGTTTATCAAAGTGTTGAAGAATCATATGAACGATATTTTCCTCTATTAGTAGAAAACTATGAAAGACTATCTATGCATAAAATAATTCTTACCCTTTGTATGACTGGTATAGGTGGTGCTATGAGAATTAAACATTATTTGCAAAAATATTTGGATTTTGAAAACGTTGATATCGTTGCGATGTCAATGTTAAATCGAAACGAATTATTAACAAATATTGATCAATTAAAAAAGAACAATCAAATTTTATATACGATTGGTACTGAAAATCCACATCTTTATGATATTCCTTTTATACCCGTATCAGAAATCTTTTCGATACCATCTGAAAAGTTACCTATGTATTTTTCTATTAATGGTGTAAATGTCAAACAAAAAACAAATATAGACTATCAAATGATTTTTAAAAATCTTACTGAACAATTGCCACATATTAAATTATCTTCTTTAAGAAAAACATTCCCTTTATTTATAGAAAATATAGATAAAAAGTATAAATTATCAAAAGATCAAAAGATAGGCATAATTATGCATATGGCATCAGCGTTAGACAGAATGATTACAAACCAAGAGATTAAGCCAATCCACCAATATAAGACAATTATTGCTAAAAATAAAAAAATATATAATGACCTCAAGGATTGTTTAAAGCCAATAGAAGAAACATTTGAAATAAGTTATTTAGAGGAAGAAATAGCAAGTTTAATACAAATTATAAAAAAATCGCAATAAAAAATTCGCGATTTTTTTTATACACTGTATATACTGTATGATAAGAAAAATTGACTAAAATGTAAAATAAAAAATTTTTGTTTCAATATTTATTTAATATTATTTATAAATAAATGACATGTATTTTATAGTGTATAATTTTATAAATATAGTGTATAAAAAAGCGATAATATGACGGATTTTCGGTTACTTGATTCCCATTTTATTTCATTATATAGTGAATGTGCAAAGACAAAGCAATATTAATTAAGGGCCCAATACATTTAATATTCAAATAAGTCTATGTATAAAGATTGGAGTTGAAAAAATGAATATAGAAGAAGTTGCTTTTACATTAATTGCTCATGCAGGACAAGCAAAATCATTTGCTTTTGATGCTTTGAAAAAAGCAAGAGAAAATAAGTTTGATGAAGCAGATGAATTAATTCAACAAAGCCAGATAGAAGTTAATAAAGCTCACAAAGGTCAAATGGATTTATTGGTTTCTGAAGCAAATGGTCAAAAAACTGAAGTAAGTATTTTACTTATTCATTCACAGGATCATTTAATGACTTGCATGTTAGCAATTGATTTAATTAAAGAAATGATTGAAATGCTTAAAGAAAAAGAGAAGGGAGAAAACTAATATGAAAGTGTTATTAATTTGTGCAAATGGGTTATCAACAAGTATTTTAATGAACAAGATGGAGAAATGGGGGAAAGAAAAAGGTGTAGATTTACAAGTTAAAGCTGTTCCTATGAGTGAATATTTAAATGTGTACAAGGATTATGATTGTATCTTGATTGGACCGCAAATTGCTTATGAATATGATGAAATAAAACGAGGTGCTATTGGTGTGCCTGTAGAAAAAATTAATCCTATGGATTATGGTATCGGAAACGTAGACAATATTATGAAACAAGTGAATAATTGCTTAAATAAATAAGGAGGGAAATGAAATGGATAAAATAATGACATTCGTTCAAGAAAAATTAACACCTGTAGCTAATTTTTTTGGAAAGCAAAGACATTTTTCTGCCATGCAAAAAGGATTTATGGCAACTGTAAGTTTTATCTTGGTTTCTGCTATTTTTATGATTATTGCTAACCCTCCTGTTACTGCGGATATGATTAATCAAGGAGGAATCTGGTCAGTATTTAGTGGATGGTATAATTTTGCTCAAACATATAAAATGACAATCTTAATACCATTTAATATGACGATGGGAATGATTTCATTAATTTCGGCATTTGCTATTGCGTATCATTTAGCTGGTAGTTATAAGTTATCACAGATATCTGCAGGATTGACTTCAGTAATAGTTTTTCTAATTGTCGCTGCTCCAGCTAATTACGTACAGCTTGCTGATGGCAGTTCTCCATTAGTACTAAATACAACTTATTTAGGTGCTCAAGGATTATTTACTTCTATTATAGTTAGCCTATCAACTGTTGAAATCACAAGAGTATGTCTAGAAAAGAAAATCACAATTAGAATGCCTGAAGGAGTTCCTCCATTTTTAACTGATATGTTTTCATCAATTATACCGTTATTATTAAATATATCATTATTCTTTGGTTTGAATTTGATTATAAGCAATAATATTCCAGGTAGTTCTTTACCTTCATTAATTGAAACAATTTTAGCAAAACCAATATCAGCTGTAAACTCTGTACCAGGAGCAATTCTTGTATCTGTACTTATCTTAGTAATGTGGTGCTGTGGTGTTCATGGGATG
>JAUNPN010000167.1:2575-6350 GCA_030536655.1 bacterium
TGTTTATGCCATTAACGACGCCAATTACAATGGCAGCTTTCGCTGCTAATGCAGAATTATTTGCAGCTGGACAATCCCCTATCTTCCATCCGATTTTTATGACACAAGCAATTGCATTATTAGGTGGAACAGGAAATACTTTAGCTCTTGTTATCCTATGCCTTAAAGCAAAATCAAATCAATTAAGTGTTTTTGGTAAAGCATCAATTGTGCCAGCAGTTTTTAGAATTTCTGAACCAGTTATATTTGGGGCACCTATTATGTTTAATCCAATTTTAATGATACCATTTGTATTGAGTGGAACTGTAATTGCAATTCTTTATTGGTTAGCATGTACTTTTGGATTAGTGACTCCATTTTATATTTTGGTTAGTGGAACATTCCCAATCATTATTAATAGTTTTATTAAATGTTTAGATTGGCGTATGATTGTGTTTGAAATCGTAGCATTATTAGTAACTATTTTTATTTGGTATCCTTTCTTTAAAGTATATGATAATCAGTTGTTAATTCAAGAAAAAGAAAATGCTCAAAATATGGAACCGGTAGGTGAATAAAATGATAAATAAAAAATCAAATGGAAATAGCTTTCCGAAAAATTTCCTATGGGGTGGAGCAATTGCTGCCAATCAGTGTGAAGGGGCTTGGAATATTGGCGGAAGAGGAATGGGACATGTTGATCTTGTTCCTCAAGGATGCAATCGTTTTTCTGTGATGATGGGAAATTTAGAAAATTTTAATGATAAAAAGGATATATATTATCCTTCAAGAACAGGTATTGATTTTTATCATCATTATAAAGAAGATATAGCATTATTTGGAGAAATGGGTTTTAAAGTATTAAGAATGTCTATTTCTTGGTCACGTATTTTTCCAAATGGTGATGAAGAAGAACCGAATGAAGAAGGATTACAATTCTATGAAGACGTTTTTAAAGAATGTCATAAGTATGGAATCGAACCACTAGTTACAATGACTCATTACGATATCCCACTACATTTGGTTAAGGAATATCAAGGATGGGAAAACAGAGTAACAATTGAATTTTTTAAAAAATATGTAAGAACAATTTTAATGAGATATAAAGATCTTGTTAAATATTGGTTAACCTTTAATGAAATTAATTGCATAACAGCTTTACCTTATTTTGCGGCTGGAGTAGTTGTTAGAAGTGAAGAAGAAAAATTACAACAAATTTATACAGCAGCACATCATGAAATGATAGCAAGTGCATGGGCAACTAAAATAGCTCATGAGATTAATTCAAAAAATAAAATAGGTTGTATGCTTGCGGGTGGAATAACTTATCCATATACATGTGCGCCTCAAGATATTTGGCAAGCATATGAAACAGATAGAAATAATTATTTTTTTGCTGATGTTTTAGCTCGTGGATATTATCCGATATATAAGTTAAAGGAGTTAGAACATAAGAAGATAATCATTCCATTTAAAAATGATGATAAAAAAATATTACGTGAAAATACAGTGGATTTTATTTCATTTTCATACTATTCTTCACATTTAACTTGTGCTGATCCTAATGCGTATGCAGAAAAGGGTGAGGGAAATATGTTTCCAACTTTAAGAAATCCTTATCTTAAAGAAAAGGAAAGTGCATGGAAATGGCAAACCGATGGGTTAGGTTTAAGATCGACTTTGAACGCATTTTATGATCGTTATCAAAAGCCACTGTTTATTGCTGAAAATGGTGTTGGTGGTATAGACGAATTAGAAAATGGTGAGATTCACGATGAATATCATATCAGGTATATTAAAGAACACTTGCTTAATCTTAAAGATGCTATAGTTTTAGACGGTGTAGAAGTAATGGGATACACTGCATGGGGATGTATAGATTTAGTTTCTGCGTCAACTGGACAAATGAAAAAACGATATGGATTTATTTATGTAGATGCTGATGATTTAGGGAATGGTTCTTTCAATAGATATAAAAAGGATTCTTTTTATTGGTATAAAAAAGTTATTCAATCAAATGGTGAAGATCTAGATTAGAACAATTTGTCCATCCTTCCTTATAAAACATTATTTGATAAAATAACTTTTAAACATAAAATTTGATTAATGGTCAAACACTTGTAAATATCTTCTATTTATATAATTAACAAATATAGTCACAAATGAGTATTTATTATTTCATATATTTAAGTAATTTGAAAGCCTATTTAGTTCTGATGTGATAGACCGCTAATCAAGATATAAAAAAGGATTATTGTTTTGTATAAAAATGTAATTTTTTTTGATGTTGATGGAACTATTGTTAAAAATACATTTATTTCCCCTAAAACTATTAAAATGTTTGAAGATTTACAAAAGAAAGAATACTTATTAGTTTTAAATACTGGACGTTCATATATATCAGTAAAGAGCCTTGCAGAACAATTGAAAATCAATCATATATTATGCTCTAGTGGAGGGTGTCTTTATATAAATAATCATATTGTCTATCAAGATTATATCCCCTATCATCAACTAAAAAAAATTGTTAATTATTTTGATTGTTGTGGGTTGATATATAGTTTGGAATGTCAGGATTGTATATATATACAAAAGAATACTAAAGATAAACATATAAAAAGAATACAATATCTCAATCAAGGTAGATTAGATGAAGAGATATTAATAAAAAAATTCAATGAAAATTATAAAGAATTAGAAAGTTTAGAATTTATAAAAGTTAATAAAATTCATTGGTTTGAAGACAAAATTATGTATCAAAATAAAGCGCCATTAAATTATCAACAAATATGTCAAAAATTTGGACGGTCTTACCAGATTGTTCCAAGGAACATCGAAAGAAAAAGGAGTTAAATTTCTAACTAAATACTATAATATTGATATTAATGAAACATATGCTATTGGTGATGATTATAATGACATAGAAATGTTAAAGTATGTAAAACATGGTATTGCAATGGGTCAAGCACCTGATAAAGTAAAAGAAATTTGTGAATATGTTACTGGTGATTTTAATCAAGAAGGTGTTGTTCAAGCAATGAAATATTATGAATTAATATAATTGTTGGTGAAATAAAGAGAATCTTCTTAGGGAATATGATAATATTCAACCTATTGAAAGAAGGTGCTCTTTAGTTCCATTGCATGAAATCGAAATAACTTTGTATAATAACGAAAGAGAGGTATAAGATTATGTGTAATAAAATAGCGTTAGTAACTGGGGGATTAAGCGGAATTGGAAAAGGCACAGTATTAGAATTATCAAAGAAAGGATATAATGTAGTTATATTCGATATCCAAGATGATAAAGCTGATAAAATTATTGAGGAATGTAAAGAATATGCTGGAGAAGTAATCTATAAACATTGCGATTTATTTAATTCTGCAGATATTAGAAAGGGGTTTAAATTTATAAAAGAAAAGTATGGGCGTTTAGATTGTGCATTTAACAATGCAGGATTTGGTATTTTATCAAAACCTTTTGGCGAAGTTACAGAAAAGGAAATTGATATGGAACTTGGAATTCTTGTTAAAGCACATATGATGTGTATGATTTATGAACTTAAAATGATGAAAGACAATGGTTTTGGTAGAATTGTAAATACTACTTCGGGAGCAGGCTTAGTATCAAGTAAAGGAATGGCATTATATTCAGCATGTAAACATGCTATATCTGGATTAACTAAAGCAGTGGCGCTTGATTATGCAACAAATAATATCACTGTAAATGCTATTGCACCAGGTACAATTGAAACTGAATTAATTTTACCTTATAAAGAAACAAATCCAGATGAAT
>JAUNPN010000168.1 GCA_030536655.1 bacterium
GCGCGGAGCTTACTACGGATAATAAAACAAGCCTGACTGCGGCGGTAAATGAGCTGAAAAAGGAAATAGACACGAAAGCGGCGATGGATACATATTCAACAGAGCCTAAGAGAACGGGAACATGGATAGATGGTACACCAATTTGGAGAGTTGCATTTGAAAGAAACTTTACCGAGGAAGAAGCAAATGAAAACAATGTTAGCTTATGGAATATAATACCGGCAAAAGATAAAAATACTCCATTTGTTGTTAATTATTGTGTAAATGCTTTTTTTACATCACCGGGCTTAGTTGATGATATTCCAGGTAAAATAGGTTCAAATGTTGTTTCTTTTGACGTTGCAAAAAACACTTTTTACACCAGTGATGGGCTATACGGCTGGATAGAGTTCGCAACGCCGGAGAGCAACCTAAAAAATCCGTTGACCGATCCGGATACCGCGGTTGACCCTGATCCGGGTGAAGATGAAATTGATCCGCCGATCGGAGATGAAGCCGGAGGCGGAAACAGCGGCGGCGGAAACAGCGGTGGCGGTACAGACATCACTTTCCCGGATGATGATGAAACAGATTCGGGAGTTGTATAAGTATGAAAATAATCTGGCAGCCGCAGCCGCGCCAATATGAGTTCATGAGTCGTCCGGAGTACGAGTGTTTTTACGGAGGCGCGGCAGGCGGAGGAAAATCGGACGCGCTCGTGGCGGAAGCTTTGCGTCAGATAGACATACCGCATTACAAGGGAATAATCTTCCGAAAGACATACCCGCAGGCAAGGGAGCTGATATTGAAGTCAAAACGGCTGTATCCGCTTGTGTCCCCAGGGTGCAAATATAACAGTCAGGAGCATTGCTGGATATTCCCGTCGGGCGCAAGGATATATTTCGGTAGTATGCCGAACAGCGACAGCTATATCGATTATCAGGGCTTGTCATTCGCGTTTATTGGGTTCGACGAATATAAACAATGATGTTACAAGTGAAAGGAAAGGCGCAGAATGCGCCTTTGTATGGGGTTATTTGAGAATGTTTTTGAAATATACATCAATGGAGAATGAATTGCGCTTGGTAATATCATGACGGCCGCTTTCATTTTTTTCATACAATATATAATCGATAATGCTTTTCAGCATATTGTTTTTCTCCTCAACTGAAGATGTGGCATATATTTCAAGGATATGCTCATAAAGTGGTATGCGTTTTAGGTACTCCTCTATATTATCTGATGGTTTGGTTTTCGTTAGTGTGTCCCTTTGCTGATTCAAATCCTGAAGCTGTGCGTTTACGGCGGCGGTTCTGCTGCGGTATACTTCAACCGAATATATATCCTGCTCATAGCTTATACAGATTTTCTCCAGCTGTTTTTGCAGCTTGGCAATCTGCATATCTATTGAGGATATTTGCGAGGCGGTATCACTTAGAAATTTCTTGTGCCCCTCGGAGTAGTTGTCTATATAACTCCGGTAACGCTCTGTTTCACTGCGTATTTCGTCCAGAACAGCGGCTTCTACTCCTTCAATTCGGGTAGCTACTGACTTACAGCCGACTGTATAACACATCAAATATTTGTATGTGCCTCGGTCAGTTCTGAGCTGCATATAATGATTACATTTCTTGCATTTAATTAGCGATGCAAGAGGATTTTTAAGCCGCAGCTGACGCGGACACTTGTGACTTTTGGCTCTGTTTCTCAGCTCCTGAGCCTTGTTCCACTGTTCGCGTGATATTATTGGTTCGTGCAAGCCCGGAGCAGATATGTAGTTATTGTTCCATGGATGACTTTCAACTACCTCTCCGTTCTTAATCATTTGAACACCCTTGCGGCGGTCCCAGACTACAGTCCCTATATATACCGGATTGTCAAGGATGCGGCGGACTATTGAAGGAGAAAACTGCACTGCCATACGAGGTTTAAATCCCATTTGATTGAGCCTTCCGGCAATTAGTTGTGTCCCTGATTCAGCCTCGGTGAAGATATCAAATATCATACGGACAACAGCAGCTTCTTCTTTATTAATAATAAGCTTATACCCCTTTTCGCCTTTAAGCTTCTCCTTATCATATCCGTAGGGGGTATGCGATGCTACCCACTTACCCTCAAGAACGGATTGCTTGCGTCCACGGTTCAACCGCTCCTTGATGGTCTTAAGCTCGCGGCGGCTCATGAATAATCCGAATTCAAAGAAATCCTCGTCAAAGCTGTTATTCGGGTCATAGGTTTTATTAAGGGTTATAATAAGCGTATTTGTAAGCTTGAACGCGCGGGACACAATACCTTGATCCATTGTGTCTCCTCGTGCAAGACGCTGAACTTCCACTACAAGCACGCCTGTAATATCACCGTCCTCGATGCGCCTTAAAAGCTTCTGCATCATTGGGCGCTGTGAAATTGTGTCGGCTGATACTATTTCCCTGTAAACCTCTATTTCAGAAGCGGGAATATTCATTCTTTCCGCCAGTGCGTACAGCTGTGATTCGTGGCGCTTAAGAACCTCGGTTTCGTCGCCGGAGCTGTAATCACTGTCAGACCTGCTCTTTCTCAAGTACATAATATATTTGCTCATAATAAAAAACACTCCTTTTTTGAAATTGGGTATTGCAAATCAGAGCGTTTTATGATACAATAATATTGCGTGTGGGTGTATCATAAAATACGCTCATTTTCAATCCCTCTCATTGGTGGTGCTTTGAGGGGGATTTTTTTGTTATAAATCAGCTGAATAAATCAATTTTCATAATTTAGAAACGCTCTTTAGTTGGAAAGCGGCACGCTGTCTACATAACAGCAGTCGGGGCATAGGTCAATTTTGTTATTCCATACAATGCTGCTGTCTATGCCCGGGTCTATATCCCATGCGACACAGTGAGTATCATCTATATATACGCGGTTGAAATCCTTAATATCTGAAATTTTTTCAAAAACGCTTCCTTTCCGGATAACCGGCTTCATGTCATATAAGCGTTTTTCGCCATTGTCAAATGTAAGAAGCAGTATATAATCAGATTGCGGTTCTACCGAAGTAATAGTTTTTCTGCCGTTTGCAAAATATTCAGCCATTGACTTGTCAAAACCTTTTGACAAATAATACTCTATGCTTTCTCTCATTTATAACACCTCCTGTTATTTGAGTGGTTCTATAGGGAATAATTCGTGCAGATTTTCTGCAAGAGCCCAGTTTTCCAATAATTCGTCCTGATGAAGAGCAGCCCAGCCGAGCAGCATTTTTAATTGCTTGTTAGGCATTTCGCCTTCAATGAGTTCTATATCGTTAATTGATATTATAACTTCATTGCCTCCATAGGTGGCGTGAAAATGCGGGGGCTGATGTTCACGCCAGTTGATATATATTTTTATACCTCTGAACATACATATTGTCGGCATTTTAATCATCCTTTCTTTATGGTTTTTGTTTGTCATTATATATTTCGTCGTGTTTGTGTTCAAGCTCAGACATAAATCCGGCGGTTATAATGCCTGTAGGCAGTGCAACAATGGCAATTCCCATAAATGAGGATAACATGCTGACTATTCTGCCTATAACGCTCACCGGGTAAATATCGCCGTAGCCTACCGTAGTGAGAGTAACCACAGACCAGTAAACTGCATAGAAAAAGTTTTCAAAGCTTTCCGGCTCAACCGAGTACATTATCAGTGCGGAAAGAAGCACATAGCCGAAGGCAAGATAACACACGGCGGCAAGGGATTTCTTTTGGTTGTGTATTACTTCCATGATAATATTAAAGCTCTTGGAATACCTGAGAAATTTCAAGGTACGGAGAGCCTTTCCGAGCCGCAGCAGCCTGAACAGCTTTAATCCTGCATTCAATGGTAAAAAAGCCGGTAATATTGATAATACATCAATAATTGCAAACGGCGAAAACGGGTAGCGGATAAATGATGTTATACTGTGTTTATTATATCTGTAATCCGCGGTTATGAGGCGGAGGATATAGTCTATAATAAATATTGCACCGGTTGTTATGTCAATCATGGTAAAAATCGGAGCAGTTGTTTTGAAAAACAACGGTATAATGCTTATGCAGATTATCACAATCATGGCTTTGTCATAGACTGCACTTATTTTGTCGTCTGCATTTGCTATTTCTATAATCTCAAATAATCTTTTCCGCATGATTATCTGTGACATACTCCGCATGAAGTTCTTCCTTGTGCAATAGCTTCATCCATAGTGATTTGATATTTGTTTCCTTTAAGAGTACGGCAATCTTCGAAGTGATATTTATTGCCTGTTTCACCAATCCATACCATTTCGGAATTATTTGCTGACGTTGCCGGTACTGTCAAAGGCTCTGATACCGAAGAAACAGCAGCAGGAGGAACTTCAACAGTAGGCGGGGCTTCAACAGCAGGCGTTACAGCGGTGTTATTGCTTAAAATGTTTACTGTTTGCGTGTTGCCGTCCCAGACAACCTCGCAGTCTAAGGCTTCGCTTACTGCACGTACCGGAACCATAGTGCGTTCATTGATAATTTGCGCAGGAACATCAAGCGTTAATGTATAGTCAATAACCCTCATAAATGGTGAGTCAATGGTCATTTCGATAACTACATTGCCTCTTGTGGATGTTACGGTTCTTGTGTCTCCATTCCATTCAACAGTTGCGCCAGGTGCTTCAAATATAGCACGCATGGGAACAAGAGTGCATCCGTCCAGGATAACGGGCGGCTGGTCAAATGCAATCGGTGAACCATCTACAATAACAGTGACGTCCTGTGCTGATGCGCATACGGCGGAAGCTGCTGCTGCCGCAGATATGGATACGAGAGTGAATTTTTTCATTATATGAAATCCTCCTTTATTATAGTTTGTTAGCCGTTTGTATGACAAAGTTATGGTTAAAAATCAATAATACACTTAACGACCTTGCCAAGTATTCTGATTGAATCAGTGCGTAAGTCGTATATCTGGGTTTCGTGTTCCGGATTGTATGATTGGGGTGAGAGCATGATAATATTACCCTCGCGTTTAAAGCGCTTTACCGTAGCGTTTTCGTCATTTACCATAACAACAGCTATTTCACCATTTTCGACTGTTTCTTGCTGTCTTACAATAATAATGCTTTCATCCTGTATAAATGCTGCTGTCATACTGTCGCCTTTTATGCGGAGTGCAAAATATTCACTGCCGCCGTTGAGGTCTGTAAAGGTGTAGCCCTCTATATTCTGCTCGGCATATATCGGCAATCCGGCGGCAATTTGACCGAGTATAGGTATTTGACGGATAATCGGGTTATATGGGATTGCTTCAACGGGAAGGTCACAAGGGGAATCCGACCAACCCAGTATATACGCGGGAGAAACATTAAGAACCTTTGAAATTGTTTCTATTCTGTCTAAAGGTATTTTCGTTGTTTCTCCGGTTGCATATCGTTGTAATGCAGACTTTGCAATTCCTGTCAATTTAGATAAATCACCATAAGATATATGCTTTTCTTTTATGGTGTTTAATATTCTTTCGGATTGAATACTCATATAAAACCCTCCTTCTGAATACATGATAACATAATCGTCCCAAAAAATCAAGAGTTTTTTGCAAAAAAAATAAAAAACGTCCCAAAAAAGAGTTGACAAAAATAAAAAAATATGATATACTATAATCGTCCCATAATTGGAACAAAAAATGAAAGGAGCAAAGGTATGTTGAACGTTGATTTACTTAGGGCACGAATGGTAGAGAAAAGATATTCACAGCGTAGTCTTGCAAGGGCAATTGGAATGTCTGAAAATACGTTGAGTTCAAGAATGTGCTTGCACACATCTCTTAACACTGATGAAATAGATAATATATGTAATGTTCTTGGCATTATTGACCCAACTGATAAAATCAATATTTTTTTACGTCCATCGTCCCAGATGAGGGACGAAAACGGATTATCGTTATAAAATAGTTAAAGTGTTACAAAATAGGAGGATGAGAGAGATGAAAAAAGAAAAGCAGTATGAATTTGTCCGTAAGGGCAAGTACGGGAATATATACCGCGAGGTATGCAGCCATGAGCAGGCTAAAGAAAATTTACGTCATTTCTATGATGTAGTTAATGACATAGCAGCGCGAATGGAGCGTGACGGGATTGATACGTCAAGATTTTTTTATTCACCGGAGCAGCTTGAGGAAGCGGTTGCGTCGGGTAAGTTGGTTGCTATGTAAGCTGTAACAGTTCTCGCGGCGTCATAAGAGCGGCGGATTGTATTCCTTATCGAAATAACCTCGTTTTTGTTTTGGGAAATTAACTTATCGTCATTCGGCGCGGACGTTAATGCGCTCCTTCCGCCGTTCCTATG
>JAUNPN010000019.1 GCA_030536655.1 bacterium
TGAGCCGCCTGAGCCGCTGCTTGATTCTGTTGCTGTAAGCTTAACCTTTTTCTCCGCCTTTAATCCATTGTATTCAGCGCGGATTGTAATCGTCTGCACCGATGCATTCTTTGAAATCGTCAGCACTCCGTTCTCTACAGAAACACCTGATGAGCTCACACTCCATACCGCCTGTGACGCGTCTATCTTCTGACCAAGCTGATTCAACAGATTATACGCTCTGCTTGTCGAACCGCTTGACGGAATTGTAATTGAACTGCTTCCGTCTATTGAAATTGAAGTTACTGCTGCAAGTGTATTTACCGTCTTTTCAGCTGTCAATCCGTTGTATTCAGCACTGATTTTAATTGTTTCATTTTCCTTTGCTGAAGCCGAAACCTCAAGTATTCCTGATTCAGAATCAAAGCTTACTCCCTGCGGACACTCAGCTTTCATATGAATATCCAATGTATCAATCACATTTCCATTCAAATCTGTTGCACGAACCGTATACTGTGTTTTGCTCGGTATTGCCGCGCTCTCAGCTCCTACAATTTCCATTCCTCCGATGCCCGCATTTGATGACGATGTAAATGCTGCGTCTGCAAACCATGCCTTACCGCTTCCATCAATACAAAGGCTCATTACAGCATACGAGGCATTTATCGGTGCAACCGAAGATCCGCGCAGCTCACTCCATGATGTATCTGTCGTATATGCCGTTTTATCCGATGCAAGCACTCTGCCAAGCTCATCATAATATGTTGCCATAAGATATGCGCCCTTGTTTGCATTGAAGGTCTGTACCTGTGCCGCATAGCTGTACTTCTGTCCGGATGTGATTCCGGTAATGCTTTCGCTTTCCCACTTTTCGCCGTAGGTACGTGAAACGTCACCTTCCTCTGCGCCGTAGCCTGCAAGCATCAATGACGGCTTACCGTTATATACAGCACTTTCGTCAATACCTGCCTGCTTCGTAATTTCCAGATCGTCAAACCAGACTGTACCTTTCCGGTTATTTGCACCGCCGCGGTAACGCATATCTATTCTGAGCTTTGTTGCGCGCGGATTTGCATAAATTGAGCCGGAAATCTTTTTCCAGTCGCTTGTGCAGTTTCCTGATGAATCTCCGCTCGGATAGAATACAAGCAGCTGCTTATTTTCCTCAACAGTTGAACCGTTTTCATCATAGAATATCAACGTCGCATAGATATTGGAATCCTCTGAAACATGGTCTGTCTTTACCCACAAGGATATATTATACACATTACCTCCCTGAATTGACAGATTCTGTGATACCTGCATTGAACCCTGAGCGCGGTCTGCGTTGTAAATTCTTGCCGAACCGCCGCTGTTGCCTGTGTGGTCAACCTCGCTGTCCCACGTAAATACCGGTGCATTATCAGCAACGGTATATGTCGTTGTATTTGCTTTCCAACCCGATATACTTGAATCGAATGTATCATTCGTGGTTGAAATTCTTCTGTCGTTATTTGTCCAGTCTGCCGGAAGCATTGTATCCTTATCATACTCCGCAAAGCTTCCGTTTTTCAAAACAACACTGCCGCCCTCGGACTGCTTCAATATTGTAACAGTCTTTTCGGCATAGGCTGCATTGTTTTCCACTGCCGTTGCACGGATAACAATCGTTCCCGCCTGAGCATTGTCATCTATTACAAGCGCACCGTTGCTTCTAATTGAAACACCGTCATACTTCTTATCAAGCGTCCATTCAACATTTCCGTCATACGGATTATTATACTGGTCGCTTACCTTTGCAGTGTACTGATACCTGTTTGCTGTTTCACCCTTAAGAGGTGCAACTGCAATATCAGCTCCGTCCGCTATACTTACATAGGTTACAACCGGTGATGATGTTTCCGTAAGAATTATATTATCATACCATACATCTCCCGAGCCTGCGCCGTTTGTAAGCTTAAGCTCCGCATATGTGCAGCCTGCCGGAACAATTACCTCGCCTATTTTCTCCGTCCACTTATTCACTGACTCAACACTGATTTTCTCAGTACTAATCTCTGCGCCCTCTGAATTCCTGAATATGATCTCAGCGTTTCCGATAGTGTCTGCTTCTGTCATTACCGACAGCTTATATGTATAGCTTTTTCCTGACGCAACAGTAATTCCATCGGAAGTCCAACTCATATTTCCTGTAACCTTTAGTACATTATTTCCGTCAACCGCTGTCTTTGAGTTATCTATTCCCTGCGGTGCAATACGGAAGTTATGATAGTAAACACTGCCCTCTGACGCTGATAAGCCCCAGTTTATTCTTAATCTGTCCACATTCTGCGGTACTGTAATCTGCTTTCTGAGCGTATCATAGCCGCTTGTTGTATATGCCTTTGACGCGCTTCCGTCCTTTATATACCAGCTGCCCGAGAACTGATTTGACTTTCCTGTTGTTCCCTGGAAACCTTCATAGCCTACATAAGGTCCTGCCATTGATGATGAATTAAGCTGATAAAATTCATCAAGATGATAATCCTGAGCTACCCAGTAAGTAATTCCCGATGTAACTCTTATATCCGGGCCTCCGTCACTGCTGCTGTTAGCAGTGTTGTTTGTATATACTCTGCCCTCATAATCCTTGTCAATTCCGCGCGCTCCTGTGAGCTTAACGGTTTTCTTTCCGTAAAGCCCTGTCGGATCCTCCGCACTGTGGCTTCCGCTCAGATAGCCGTCGGTATCATTTGATTTCTGGAAATTCGCAAGCATATTTTCCGATGCCTGATCCATCTGATAACGCTGTATTCCGTTATGAGCCGAATCAATCGCCGGGTCATACGAGTTCCAACCCTTCGGCATCATTGCGTCATCGGTATTTTCGAATGAACCGTTTATCAGCTGTGCCGCAAGCGCGGCAACAGTGATTTCCTTCTCTGTCCATATTACTCCGTTTAACTTGGACGCCGCTTTTACAAAAACTGTACCGGGCTTTGCGTCCTTCGTAACATTGAAAACACCGTTATTGTCAATGCTTATTCCCTCCGGCTCAGCCTCTGAACCGTCTGTACCAATAAATCTGCTTACTGACCATGTGATATTTTCATCGCTCTCGTTGGTAAACGGGTTAAAATGTACTGCCGAAAGCTTTGTTGTGTTAGCTTCATTTCCCGACGGAATCGGAATAGTGTCCACTCCGCCCGAAATTACAACCGTTTCCTTGCTGTAATTTATCATAAGTGTCGGATAAAGCTCACTTAAATTATTTGCAAGCTCCGGGAACTTGTTGACTAAATCTCCGTAGTTTGCATATGATTTGTCTATATCCTTTGAGAATACTGTGTTCGCAGCTGTTCCGTTGTATCCTGCCGTCAGCATAAAGCTGATTTCATTTTCCTCCGGGTTAGCGTTTATCCATGATATGATGTAATCCTTAACATCAACAACAGTCTGCCAGCTTGCAATGCTTTCATTATCTCCGCGCTCACCCTCATATATTCTCTTACCCTTTGTCATTCTCGAAAGAGTGAATACTCCATCCTCAGCATTAACGACTGAATCTGCTGCAATCGCCGCATTTATTATCTCCGACTTATTTGCAAATGAATTGAGCGTTGAATCTGTTTCATCCCAGGAATTTGCAAGCGGCTTAAGCATGAGCTTTCCGTCATTTGAAATCGAAGTTGCAAATCGGATATTAATCGAATCAATCGGATATCCTTCCTTAACTGCTTCCTTCAAGGTACTGATATCAAACTTCATCGCACCCGAAAATCCTCTGTCTGAATCGGTCAGGTTGCGTATTTCCATATCAGGACCACTCACATTTTTTGTATCCGTATTACCGGAACGGAACAGTACGTCCGCCATCGGATATAATCTTGACGGATACTTTGAAATCACAAGCTCCACGTCAAATGCCGCTGCCGCATCATTAACTGCTGATTTTGCAGTAATTGTAATAACCGCACTCTGCGCATTCTTTCCTATTATAAGCTTTCCGTTATCAATAGTAACGTCCTTTACTCTATCGCCTGAAACAGACCAATTAATATCTGCATCGCTTATTTCGCTGCCGAACTGGTCAAACACAGACGCATTGTAAATTCCCTCATACGGAAGCTGTGACACCAGTAAATTTAATTCACCTTCGCCGTTTATGACCACTGATGCAGGAATTGAAGCTGCTCTCTTTACTACCTTTATTATTTTTGAAGCTGTGAACCCGATTCCGTTCTCATCCTGATATTTTGCGGTCAACGTAATTGTCTGCTCACCCATCGGCATCGCTTTATCCGCTACCATTACACTGCCCGAAGCCTTCATTGAGATATAATCAGAACCGCTTACCGACCATGTTACATTTTCGGCATTCGCAGCTATATCCATTCCCATATCGCTCATGAGAACTGCCCTGTACGCATCGGCACTTGTTTCGTAATCTGCCTCCGCATCGCCATGAATTATCCAGCTGTCCTCACCATCTATTCTTAATGATGATGGAGTTAAGGCCTTTCCGTTATAATATACTTCGATTTCTCCGCACCTTGTGGTTGAACCGTTTCCGTCAAGCACGAGATAGCGGCTGTTTCCGAATTCTCCGCTTAATGTTACTGTTTCATATCTGTCGTCCGCATTTTTGCTGCTGTATTCTACGGTTATTGCTGATGTAAGATTTTTTG
Organism: bacterium; assembly: GCA_030536655.1. Classification (GTDB taxonomy): domain Bacteria; phylum Bacillota; class Clostridia; order UBA1381; family UBA1381; genus UMGS1958. The sequence goes on from JAUNPN010000019.1 coordinate 4,626, forward strand.
TATTGCTGTTATTTATTCTTGCCCAGTTTTTCTTTAACGAAATACTGTTGTCTGTAACAACACCGTTTGCACTTTCACCCGCATTACCGGCTAAACCTATAATTGCCGATGAGGAAATATCCTTAAGCACAATTCTCGATACCGGAATATTTGCTCCGAAATCTATTACCGATGCAAATCTATCACCCTGTCCGGTTGAATATAGTGTTGTTACATCTCCGTCTATCAGTGTTTTAGTCTTTGCTTCCGCCTTTGCCGCGTCAACAATATTAACCTCTCCGCCGGCTTCCTGTGTATGCTTATCCTTGCTTGATATGCTGTATGTATACAGTCCCTTGTCTGTCATATCAAGCTTATCGAATGCAATCGGTCCTTCCGTAGGCTTTGCTGTCGGCTCAGCAATATATTCTCCGTCATAGTATACTTCGATTTCTCCGCATCTTGTGGTTGAGCCGTTTCCATCAAGCACGAGATAACGGCTGCTTCCGAAATCTCCGCTTAATGTTACTGTTTCATATCTGCCGTCCGCATTCTTACCGCTGTATTCTACAGTTATTGCAGCTGTAAGATTTTTTCTGTCGCTGTCATTCAATCTTGCCCAGTTCTTCTTTAATGAGATGCTGCTGCTTGTGAGAACACCGTTTTCACTTGCTCCTTCATCTCCCGCCAGACCTATAATAGCAGATGATGACACGTCCTTTACTACAATTTTTGATACCGAAATGTTTGCTCCGAAATCTATTACCGATGCAAACCTGTCACTCTGTCCGGTTGAATATATTGTAGTTACATCTCCGTCTGTAAGAGTTCTGTTGCTTGATTCCGACCTTGTTGCATCAACAATATTAACCTCTCCGCCGGCTTCCTGTGTATGCTTATCCTTGCTTGATATATTATAAGTATAAATTACTTTATCCGTCATATCAAGCTTGTTATATGAAAGCGGCTTTGATGTTGTTGCCGGTGTCGGCTCTGTTGTCGGTCCGGTTGTTGGTTCCTTTGTAACTTCTGCTGTCGGCTCGACCCCTGCCGTCGGTTCCGTTGTAACCTCTGCCGTCGGCTCCGTTGTTGCTTCTGAATCCAACACTGTTGTTACAGACACTGTACCGGTCTTAATCTTTGTCGCATCATCAGCTGAGGCAGCGTTCATGATTAGGAAGTCCACATAACCTCTCGCAATATCTTCATCACTTACCGTAAGCTCAAAATTCATAAGCTTTTCACTGCCCGAATTTGCCCTTGCCGCTGGTTCTGCCGCTGCAAAGTCCCCATTATTTCCTGACCAATCGTGACCGGACGCCAGTGATGCGGCATAGGTTATGTCCGCAGCAACGGACGTATTCGGAACATGATTATAATCCGTCATCGGAAGCTCCGTTGTCCAGTCTGCAAATTCATTATTGTAAGAATATGCTTCAAAATCAACATTTCCCTTATCAACACCGAACTCCACATTTACAGCCGATGTATTTTCCGAATTAAGCACAATTCTCATCAAAGCATATTCTCTTGCCGATGTTTTCAGCTCCGCACTATCCCTGATACTATACTCAGCCTGATCCGGATCTGCATCATATGTTGACATATACTGTCCGTTCAGAATATCTATCAGATAGCCTGAACTGCAAAACGTTTCCCCGGTAGCCTGAGCGATGCCTGATTTTCCGTTGTTGCATCGCAGCTGTCGGAAATATGCTACTTCGGCATCGCCTTCTGCCGCCATTGCCGCCGGAAATGCCGGAAGCAATGAGGTAAACATTGCAGACACTGACAGAAGTGCCACTCCGCTTTTAAATCCCTTCATCTTATTCCCTCCTGTTAATTTGCTTTTTCGAATACGATATTTTTTACATTAATTAAGTAAGTATTCGGTATCTCTTTATCAGTAAGCTCCAGTATATTCGTACCTGCCTTAAGTTCAACCGTTCCTATGTCCTCATATACATAGTAGCTCCATCCGCCGGTCTGTGCAAACTCATGGTCAAAGCTGTTTCCGTTCAGATTAAATGTTACTGTTCCGCCGCCTGAATTTACATTCGCCGAATAATAAATCTTCATATTATATTTTCCGGGCGAGTTTGCCTTAAACTTAAAGGTCATCTTCTGATTATTACGGAAGTTTTCAACATAGCTGTCCTCTCCGCTGCCGAATACATTCAGCATACCGCCTTCAAGCTCTGCCGTATCTGCAAGAACTCTTATAGGACGCGCGTCACCTTCGCTTGCAAAATATGCGCACAGCTGAGGTGCTTTTCCTCCGGCAACATAGCATTTCGGCTTATTTTCTTCTTTAAGCTCATAGCCGTCATAGTTCACCGATGTCACAAAAAATTCCACAATATTGTTTTCGTCCATATGCTCCTTAAGCTCGTCAAGACTCAGTTCGAAATAATATTCCTCACCATTAAGCTTTGCCTGCGCAAACGGCTGCGTCTTTTTCTCCGGTGATACAGCCTTTTCCATATCACCCCAACTCGGCAATAATGCCGATATATTATCCACAACCGCATTGTAGCCGGCTTTATCCGTTCCGGCAACAGCCTTGCTGTTCATTACCTGCATATATGACGAATTATTCCAGTCAGTATTGCTTACCTTGTTTTCATACCAGTACAAGCCAAGATCCATATCTCCGCCTGATTCCCGCGTCAGTGTCAGCGATACTGTCTGCGGTGCATTCTCATGCTCAATCAACTCGCTCAAATCATATCTCATAAGGAACGCAAAGCCCTGCTGTCCCTGCATTTCTTCAGAGATTTTCAGACCGGTCGCATCGTCGTCCGCATTCATATACTTTGCGTTCTTACCATAAAGACGGTAATTCATTCTGTCCTCATTGTTATTTTTTCTTACCTGCACCGCCGCAGTATAATCAATATAAAGCTCTTCCGATTTGCCTTCTGCCTCTGTAACTGCTTTCGGTATTTCGCGGAGGTCCGGAGTAACAGTTCTTTTTATTATATTTAAAATCTCTGCTCTCGTCACATTACTGTTTGGCTTTAAAGTCCCGTCATCATATCCGGTAATAATCCCCGATATATACGCCTTGATAACATAATCCTTCAGGCTGTCTTCCGCATCGTCAATATCGGAAATCATTTCCTTATATTTATCAAGTGACTCAGGGAAATACTCACCCTTAAGCGAGCAGATTACAGCCTTTGCCACCTGCGCGCGCGTCATCGGAACATTATAATCACTGTAATCTCCCTGTTCAAAAATACCGTCATCAAGCATTTTTATAATATACGGAGTTGCCCAGTAGCCGTCTGTCAGCTGATAAAAGCTGCCGCGCCATGCCGCAAATATTTTTGAAAATTCCGATGCGGTTACCGGATTGTCAGGATAAAAATTCCCGTCCTCGTATCCTTCCAGATAATTCTTATCTGTACACTCTTTAATCAGCTGTTCCGCCCAGTGACCGCTGCAATCAGGAAACTTTGAGCCTTCAAAGCCAAGACCACCGGCTGCGCCTGCTGCGCCGCCATTAAAAACAGGTCCTGTTTCCTCGCTGCTGTCCTCCGGATTCCCGATGTTTTCATCAACCGCAGTATCCGGCTCAGGTGTTGCCTCCTCCGGTGCCGGTGACGCTGTAGCCTCCGACTCATCTTCATCATCCTCCGCTTCCTCGGAATTGTCTGTTTCCGCCGCATATGCCGATGTATATCCCGACTCATACTTCAAAAGTCCCGGTACTGTGCCGGCAGCTATTGCCGCTGCCAGCATCAGAGTTATAAGCTTTTTCATCAATTTCCCTCCGTTTCCCTCAGGTCAAATACAAGAGTTGAAAGCGGCTGCATCGTGATTTTTCCGTTCACGTCCATCATCGTGTCATTCACCAGCTCATGCACCCTCGCAGTATCAGCCTTAAATTCTACATTTACGGTTTTATTCTCATCAGAGCAGTTCATAATTATAACATACGGTCCGTACTTTGCAACATTAATCCTTCTCAATCCCAAGGGTGTTGTCATATATCCGTTTCCGTGTCCGCTCCACTTATCATTCATTTCATGAAATCTTATTACCTGTGAATATACCGCAACCTCACGGTGATCATCCGCATAATATGCACCGCTCGGCATTGTACTTCTCCAATCCAGCGTGCCGCGTACAAATTCGCCGTTATGCTGCAGCGAGAACGACTGTGCCACCTCATCTGAGAAAACATATTCACGCTGCTTACCGTTCTCATCTTTATTCCACGGCTCGTTCGGAAGATAAATTCCGGAGCCTAAGTCAAACTTTGTAATATAAACTCCCTTATCAAGAAGCCTGTAATATATTTCATAAGCCGCCTGCGCTCTGGACATAATGCTGTTGTACTTAATCTCATTTTCATTTCCGAATGCGTTGCTGAGCCAACGCTTGAAATCCGCCTCGCTGATTTTCTCCTGCGGTGCAAATGAGGTTTCGTTCACACCCTCGATTATTCCCTTCCATGCAAGCGTAACAACAGCTGCTTCCTGAGGAATACCCTTGATGTCCGCATAGGTTTTGTATCCCTTTGATGCTTCCTTTATCTTATCGCCCATCGCGTCAAAATTAAGAATCATATAAAACAGAAGTCGTCTGTCTGATACCAATGAGCTTAAGTACAATTCTCCGTTCTCAATGAAAAGCTCCATTGAACGAACAGAATCCTTTGAACCGAAGCCCGCTGCAATGAAATTATTCCATGCTGCATACTCAATCAGACCCGGTCCCTTGTAGTTTCTGGTATTGATTGAATAATCGCGTCTTAACGCATTAAAGCCGCTTCTGTTCATGATTGTATCAGCAAAGTAATTCATTGCATGAGATGCATTGATTGCCTTCTTTATAATAAGCTCGTCTCCGGTCATATACGCCAGATCTGCAGCCATAGCCGCTCCGTGCGGTCCATAGTTACCGTCATACGCTCCGTCCAGATGTCCGACCGTTTCCATTGAAAGGCCCTTGGGTGAAATCATAATTGATTTTCTCGGCGTCGGATAAATTCCGACCGATTCATACATTCTCTGCTTCAGGGCTGCCTCATCCATGCAGCTTGACGGATTCAAACGTTTCAATGCCATTTGATACGCAACACCCGAAACAACATTAAACAGCTCCTGATTTACAGCCGGCTTTCTGACAATTACATTAAACATATAATCCGATGCCTTAACATACATCGTGGTGTACGCATTTCTTCGTTTAACCGGCGGAGTATCAGTATTCAAGTCATCGTCAATATACTCGTCCAGATAACCTCCCGCCTCTATCGCGTCTGCAAGCTCCGTATAGACCTCTCCGACCGCTCTTGCTCCGGCATTGATTCCGCCGGTTGCCGGCATTCTGTCCGGACCTCCTATCCATGTTTTGTATGTTTCATTGTTCCATCCGCCGTTCGAGCCCTGTGAACGTACCTGATAATCCAGCCATGCCACACAGCGTTCAACAATCTCCGGGTCATGGTAATGATTTGACCATTCACGGTTATATGCCATCGCCATCGCTCTTATACCCTTCTGATTCTCACTGTTTGAACCGATACACTTCACATAATGAACCTGCTTCCAGTTTTCCCATGAGCCGTGACTGTAGGAATTTGTTCCCTCAAGCACTGCGCCTGTCGCGCCCGCCGGTGAACGTCCTGCCGCAACAGCCTCTTCCCACTGAGGTCCGTAGTTCTGACTCTGCATAATCGACTCAACACCGGCATTCATTTCATTGATAATATAATCATACGGTGACAGACCGTTCGGCGAAACCTTTATCGCGCCAAGATCATAGCGTTTTGTTATTCCGTCCTTATCGTCTGCCATTTTCTTGTACCTTGTGTCTGTATGTGTCACAAGCTTATACAGCTGACGTGAATATTCATATGCGGTATTCATACCGTTTGCGGAATACGCATTTGCATCACCGCCATGGTAAATCTGAAATCTCACTTCGTTTCTGCCATAGGTCATTGCCATCGGCAAACGGTAGGTCGCATAAAAATACGATTCACGCTGCGCCGGCTCACTGTACATATTATCCCATACCGGCCAGTTAGTACCATACTTTGCCTGAAGCGTTCCGAACTCATCATTAATCATTAAGTTCTGAATTTCTTTATTCTCTGCTTCGCTTCCCCACAGCTTTACGGTAATGTAATTCATCTTGTATGGGTCAACCTTCATTGTAACCCAGATCTTATCATCTCCGGGATAAAGCTGGCGGTATGTATCTCCCAGACCGCCGTATCCCGCAACACTCTTTCCAACGTCTGCGTTATGAGCTTTTTCCGATTCCTCATTACCTAAAATCACGCTGTCCAGCACATCGTCCGATGCCGATTCCTCTGTATTCAGATTAATAAAGATGCTGTCGCTGTCCAGCTTCTTAACCTCCATACCGTGGTAATTTTCCAAATCCGGTGTGGATACGAAATCAGACATCAATGGATTTATTGTCAAATCATCAACCATAAATGTTCCGGTTGAGGCTCTGAGACCAATATTGATTCGTATATATGACGAGCCTTCCGGCACGGTAACCGAATAGCTGCTCTTCTGCCAGTCCTTGTCTGCGTCCGAATCAAGATAGGTTTTTGAAATATTTACCGTCTGAGTCTTTAAGTCATCGGTATATACGATTATATTTACCGACATTCCCCACGAGTTGGAGGCTCTCTTATACGGTCCTAAAATTTTATACCACCAGCTGACGTCATAAACACCCGGCTTTACTCTGAAATATGAGCCGTTATACTTTCTGTTTATAATCTGCTGATTATTCTCAGCCGTAACATTAAGCTCGTCCGCTTTGAATCTGTAGCAGCTGCTGCCCGAATGTGCGTCCTCAGTTGTTACTCCGTATTCCGCCACCGCATTTGCTCCGATAGCGGTATCCCACCACGAGGAATCTTCGCCTTCCCAGCCGCATTCATAGCTTTCCCGTATGTACTCATTCTGAACCTGCACCGATGTAACCGGATTTGAGAGTGCCTCTCCTCTGTCAATTTTTTCAATTGTAATATCATCAAAATTAACTCCTCCGGTTGCCGCTCTTAATCCGACTGTAATCCTGCACTTTCTTGCACCGTCTGTAGGAAGAATATAAAAATCGTTTCCCTGCCAATGCTCATCATAGGCTTCATCATTATCCTTTGACGCAACGCAGTATTCATACTGCGTTCCGGGGATTTCCATATTATTTTCATCAAGCAGCGTATATGTGAATACCGCTCCGCCGATGCTTCCGTTCAGCCTCGTATAGTCATTGCTGAGCAAATAATACAGTCCCACCCTGTAAGCAGACCCACTGTTCACATCAAAGGTCTGCGCGATGGATGCATACTCGCTTTCCTCTGCCGAAGAGCTAAGCGCCTCAAACCTATAGGACTTTTCTCCCGAACGCTTTCTGAACTCGTCATACCCCATTGCCGTTCTTCCGTTCCGGGTATTTATCGTCCATTCCGCTTCACCGGTTTCAAAGCCATATGTCCCGATGTTATCCGATGCGTGAATTATCGGCACTGCCGAAAAAAGCATTGATGCTGCAAGTCCGGCACTTATTATTTTCTTTAACACGTCTGCGCCTCCTTAAAAACTTTTTCTTTGTTTATATTTTATCATATTATATTCACTTTTTCAACTTTGCTTTTTAACAATGCTGTTTTAAATATGTTAAAAGCAGATAACCATGAAAATCTCTATAAAAAAAGGTCTCAGAACTCATTTTGTTCCAAGACCTATTCTTCATTTAACCAGCATAGCCGCTCCGATAATGCCCGCATCATTAAAAAGCTTTGCCGTAACAATCCTGCTCTTCGGCATGAATTTATTGAAGCCGTTTGCACTGACATAATCACGTACAGGATTAAGCAGATAATCTCCTTCGCGGCTTATGCCGCCTCCGATGGAAATAATCTCAGGCTGAATAAAATTCTCACAGCTTACAATACCGTCCGCAATATATCTTGCATACTGCTCAACTATCTTCTGTCCTGCCTCATCACCGTTCTTCGCCGCTTCAAAGGCTGTTCTTCCTGAAACCTTGCCATCTCTTTCGGCAATCGTATTCATCATACTTTCCGGATACTGCTCCATCGCGCGCCTTGTATCACGAATAAGCGCAGTTACGGAAGCATATGCCTCCCAGCAGCCCTCCTTGCCGCAGGTGCATTTCTCACCGCCCGAAATCAGCGTTATATGACCGGCCTCAATCGCAGCACCGTTGAAGCCGCGGAATATCTTTCCATTCAATATAAGACCTCCGCCCACACCGGTTCCAAGCGTAATAAAAAGGAAACAATCTGCTCCGCCGCCGTTTACGGTATACTCTCCGAGTGCCGCACAGTTAGCATCATTATCCACCTTTACCGGCAAGTTCAGATACTTTTTAAAATGCTCTGCCAAAGGGAAATGAGCCATCGGAATATTATTGGAATATACAACCTCACCCTTTTCAAAATCAATCGTTCCCGGACAGCCTATTCCAATGCCCTTGATTTCCTCATGTTCTGTGCCGCTTTCCGCAATAAGCTGCTTTGACAGCTCCGCCATATCACGTACAATCTCCTCTGTGGGACGCTCGCTCTCTGTAGGAACGCTCTTACTGCAAATGATGTTTCCGTTTTCGTCTACAATACCGGCGGCAATATTTGTACCGCCCAAATCTATACCTATATACATATTTTCACCCTTTATTAAGGGCAATCCCCGAAAACCCGGATACTGCGTCCGGTTCTCAAAGATTGCCCGAATTTTTACCAGAAGAGCATTTCAAAGCCTTTCAGCTTATAAATTGCCTCTGTGAAATAATAATCTCCATAAATAATCGGTACTTCCTTGCCCTGCGGACGGCATACATATGCCTCTGTTCCCTTTTGGAGAATAGACTGCTCTTCCAGACTCCAGTTACAGAGATTTTCGTCCATTGCTTTCAGCAGCTTAATCGCCGCATTCAGATACAAACGCTTTTCATTCTCAGGAACAGCCTTTGCAATTTCCAGTAAACCGCACGCCGTACAAGCTCCGGCAGTCGCATCATAAATTATCGGTTCCTCCGGACTTCTGAAATCTACCTTCGGCAGCCAGTCATCGCATACATTCGCTATGAAATAATGTGCAACACGCTTTGCTGCGTCCAGATATTCCTGATTTCCTGTATGCAGATAGCTTAATGCAAAACCGTAAATTGCCCATGCCTGACCTCTTGTCCATGAAGAACCCACTCCGTAGCCCTGTCCGCCGAAGGTTTCAACAACCTCTCCGTTTGAAGGGTCAAGGCTTACGATATGATTAACCGAACCATCCGGACGAATGTGAGTTTTCAGAACCTTATTCGCATGATTGACCGCAATATGCTTAAAGCGGTCGTCCTTATATTCCTCGCTTGCCCAGTAGAGAATCGGAATATTCATCATACTGTCGATAATTACCCAGCCGGTGCAGTCATCGTTCCATGAACGGATAAATCCGCCTGCCGCATTATATCTTGATGCAAGAATATCTGCTGCAATAGTCGTCCTTACTCTTGACTTCTTACCGCCGAACAGTCTGTAATTCACGCCGCTCGAAATATGCCACATAAAGCCGACATCATGATGAAGTGTATCGTATTCGCCGAATGCCGCGTCAAGCAGCTCCTCGGAACGCTCTGCGACCTCTTTATACACATCATTCTTTGTTCCGACATACATCAGCCACATCAGTCCCGGCCAGAATCCGTTTGTCCACCACGTAATATCCTCTGATGCCATATCATTATATACGCCGTTTACTGTTGTATACGGAATTTTATCCTTATTCAGCGGCGCAACCACTTTAAGCTTAGAATCAATCTTATTCCAGACTTCATCTACCCATGCGCGGTCCGCGTCACTTAAATTATATAAATACATCTATTCTACCGCCTTTTGCAGCGAAGAAAATAAGCTGACTTATTTTTCTCGCTCTTTTTTATTTTGAATTCTTTTCCTTGAGGAACTCATTGATTTGTCTCTTTGCTTCCTCACGAATCACATCAAGACCGTTGTTAAGACATTCCTGAGTATTCTGCCGCTTTACCTCAACAGGGTTATCCAACGCACCATGCTCCAAAGCCGTATTGACCTTTGAGGTTATACCCGAAATAACAGATGTTTCTGTCTGAAGCTGAGATGTATCAAAGGTAAATCCTGCAAGCGGGCTTTCATAATAAGCCTCCGGCTCCAAATCATACTTCTTGTATTCATAAATATCATCAGGAAGTGATGACTGGAACTTTACAAAGTTCGGATTCCATGTAAGAACATATCCCGGGAATGAATACTTATCTCTGTCTGCCGGAGTGAGCTGTTCATACTTATCCTCTCCAACCTTATTCCAGTTCACACCCTCAATCCCCTGCTCAAACAAATCATGGTTATCCTCATCCGCATACAACCAATCAAGGAACTTGAGAACCTTATCAGTCTTTTTCGACCATGCCGGAATACAAACAAAGTTATTTGCCTTGAGGTCTGTTACTCTTGCTTCATTTTCCATAGCTCTTACACCGTCATTCAGAATAAATACCCCAAGCTCTGCATCAGGAATTGCCGATTTAAGCTCTGTTGCCTTCTGCTCATAGGTGTCAAGGTTATCTACCATTGCCGCGCACTTCAATCCTGTAAGCATAGACCATGAATCCTTACGGTTTAGTGAATCCTTTTCAAGATACTTGTTCCACTCGCGGAGCTTTCTTAGTCTTGCCATACCCAAAAGCTCGCCATCGCGGTACTTTTCCGGGAATGCAGCGTAACGCGAGGTATCCTCGCCCTCATACACAATGTCAACAACCTCTGTATTATCTTCGTTAAGAAGAATATGCGCAAACGCGCCGACATTCATTCTTACAATATGATTTTTCGCAAAATCAACTAAATCCTGCGCGAACAAGCTGTAAAAGCCTCTTGAGCCGGTTACACCGAACGGCACCATATTCATCGCAGCTTCTTCACCGGACTGAATCGCATCAAAGAATTTCTGCAAATCCTCATAGTTGTCAATCTGACCGTTATTTCCTATATTATACTTTTTTGCAAGGTCTTTTCTGTAATATACACAGTCAATACCATTGCCGTATGTTCTCATCATCGGTAAACCGTAAAGATGTCCGAAGTAATAATTTGCATCTGCAATGTTATCCGGAAAAGCCTTGCTAAGATTTGGATATTCTCCGCTTTCAAGATAACCCTCCAAAGGAGTATACATCTCATATGCCGCAAAATTCTTAAGCTTATTGAACGGAGCGTCAAACACCAGGTCATAATTTTCTGAACCAATCATTCTCAGATTCAGCTTTTCCTTGTAGCTTCCCTGAGATATCCACTCTACATCCAGCTTGACGCCTGTTTCCTCTGCGTCCTTTTTATTATATTCCGCAAGCACCTGCTCCCAGCCGGTAGGCTTCTGACCTGACAGCATAACCTTAATTGTATCCGCGTCCTTGCCGCTTCCGCTGCAGCCCACAAGAATCGGTGCGGCCATGACTGCCGTTAAACCGGCAGTCATTATTTTCTTAATATTAATCTTCATTTTAATCTCCATTCCGCCGCCTCACGGCGGCAAGTTTAACTAAAAATCAACCCTTTACCGAACCAACTGTAAGACCCTGTACGAAATACTTCTGTAAGAACGGATACAACAATACAATCGGACCTATCGTTACAACTGCTGTTGCCATCTGAACTGTTTCCGCCGGAACAAGTCCTTCCGTCTGAACACCTGCCTGCGCCGCATTCTGCTGAACGAACTGAATATCCTTCTGAATCATCATGATGAGATACTGAAGCGGATACTTCCATTCTGTGTGGATATAAAGCAATGCCTTATACCATTCGTTCCAGTATGCCAACGCGTAGAATAAACCAACCGTTGCGATACCCGGCAAAGAAATCGGAAGAATGATTTTAAAGAAAATCACAATATCATTTGCGCCGTCAATTCTGCCCGACTCCGATAATGCATCGGGAATGCCGTTGAAGAAGTTTCTCATAAGAAGCAGGTTCCACGCATTTACAAGCGACGGTAAAATCAATGCCCACAGAGAATCCGACAAATGAAGATATTTTGTTACCCACAAATATGTCGGAACAAGACCGCCGGTGAACAGCATTGTAAAATAGATGAAGAATGCTATCGCTCCGCGGTACTGCATTCCCTTGCAGGAAATCGCATAAGCACACGCACAGGTTACAAGCATACTCAATACAGTTCCTACAACTGTTATAAATATTGTAACACCATATGCCGGAAGAATTGTTCCGGATTTGAACAACATTCTATATGCCGCCAAGTCAAATTCAGCAGGCCAGAGCCTGTATCCCATCTGATTTAACGACGCCTGTGATGTGAACGAGCTTGCCAGTACGAGCAGAAGCGGTACAAGACAAAGCACTGCAAAAATGATTATGAAGCCGTAGCATACAACAGATACGGCGGTATCGCCTTTTACTTTTTTCATTGTACAATCCCTCCTTAAAATAATGCCGATTCCGGACTCCACTTATTCGCAATCTTGTTACACAAAACAACGAAAAGGAATCCAAGGATTGACTGCACCAGACCTACCGCAGCCGTCTGTCCCATATTTGGATTTTCAAACATCTGTCTGAACAAATATGTATCAATTACGTCTGTTGTCGGATACAGCAGCGAGTTTGTGCCGACCATTGCATAAATCATGCCGAAGTCGCCGTTGAAGATTTTACCGACATTCATGATTGTCAGCATAATAATTGTGTTTTTCAGCATAGGCAGTGTCAGCCTTGTAATACACTGCCAACGGCTTGCACCGTCAACCGCTGCCGCCTCATATATTGATGAGTCGAAACCGGTTATAGTTGCAAGATAGACAATCGAGCCGAAGCCTGCGCCCTGCCATATTCTTAAAAGAACAAGTACTGCCGGCCAGACCGACGGGGTGTTATAAAATTCAATACCCTGTCCGCCCATCTTCTGAATAACCTGGTTCACAATACCGTTTGATGCAAGAATTGCAACCGACAGCATTGAAATAACCGTCCACGACATGAAATGCGGAAGAATTACGACTGACTGGGTAATCTTCTTGACCCATTTGTTCTTCATTTCCGAAAGCATTATCGCAATCACAACCGAAGTCAGCGTTGTAAACGCAATGAACAATACATTTAAGAATAATGTATTTGCCGTTACGGTTATCCAGTTATTCGTTGCAAAAAATGCCTTGAAGTTTTCCAGTCCGACAAATTGGCTTGCCCAGATACCCTTCATAGGCCTGTAATCAACAAACGCGATATACAGTCCCGCCATCGGAATGTAAGCAAATAAGACAAAAAACACGAGTGCCGGCAGACAAAGAACATACAACCACGGATTTCTTTTTATATCCTGCAGCAGTGTCGGTTTGATTTTCTTATTGGCAGCCTTCCGTGCCTTCATGACCGCCTTGTTTTCTGCTGTTGAAGTTTTCACAGCAAAATCACCTCCTGATAAAAATTTTAATGGCTCAGCGTCCGCACCGGCTTCACCGCTTCGCCTGTTAGTTAAATTATACATATACTCCTACAAGATTTCAAGTTTGTATATTCAAAATTTTCTTTGTTTTGTTACAAAATTCATCATTTTATCAAATAAAACAGTAAAAACAAGAAAAATAGTGAGCTTTTACATCCCCTGCAATGCTTGCATTATAATTTTTTCACAAAACTTTCTATTGACAATTTATTATGCATTATGCTATAATAAATATATATTTTTATTCAAATACATTATTATTTGCACATATAATTAAAAATACATATTTGGGGTGACAACAACGTGAAAGAAAACATAAATAAGTTTTGGCTGCAATTTAAGAATAACAGACTTTTTAATAAGACTATGAAGTCTTATTTTATTATTGCCTGTCTGGTTTTTTTGGCGTACGCTTTTGTAATGGTATTTAATGTATATCACGCTGCCATAGACCAGCTGACCTCTGCAGAACAGAAAATGCTTTCGCAGTCCGAAACAACCAATGATTTTATACTGCGTGATATTAATTCTACGGCAAATACTGTATTTGAAAATGAATTAGTCGCAATCCAGGCAATGTCACAGCCATATACGACAATGCGTTCAGCTCAGATAAGCAGTCTGATTTCGGAAATGCGAACAAGAACCAGCGCAATATATAAGGTATATTTTTTCAATCTTAAGGACGACTATATCTATACAGGCGAAAATCCGATATATCACACGAAGAATTTCCCCGACAAGGAGCTGCTTTCGATTATCCCTAACAGCGACTGGTATACGGTCAATCTTCCTCATACATTAAAATACGAGGATAATATGGAATTGAGGGAAGAACAGGTGCTTCTTTCATTATATAAATACAGCGATACAAGCTGTATGGCCGTATTTATCAACGCAAACGTTTTTAACAGCATGGTAAATACTGAATTCGAAAACAAAAAACAGTCTATGATGATTCTTAAATCGAACGGCACGGTTATGTCATCAACCGACCCGGAGCAGTTCGGCAAGGATTTATCAGAGGACAAAATTGTAAAAAAAATAAACCAACAAACCAAAAACAGCGGATACATAAACGACTTCGGTACTATATACTGCTATAAAAAGTCAAATACTCTCAATTCGCTTTACATATGCAGCTTCCGTTCATCATCTGTGATTGTATCCTACATATGGCAGTTTGCAATCATTATTCTGTTCGCATTTCTGTTGATTTTGCTGTATTTTATATCCAGCATGCACATGAGTATGTCGATTTTCAGACCGTTTAAAAAGCTGCGTTCGGATATTTTCCGTATTCTGGATTTATCAGAACCTGTACCCGGCAACGATCTCGGCACAGAACAGGATTTAATGGTGATTTCAAAAAATCTTCGTACAATCCGTGCGAAATATGATTCTATGAAGGAAACCGAACAGCTCTATTCGGAAACCAAGCAGAATGAACTTATGTACTGCCTTATAACAGGAACATTTTATCATGACACGACCGAACTTGACGAATATGATATTTGCCTCAGCTTCCCGCACAACACAATGCTGTTGGTTCGTCTGGACAATACAAAGAGTATCGTTCGCTCCGACATAGGATTTATACAATACGGAATTGCAAATTCCGGCACGGAGCTTCTTACCAATGAAGGCATGAGAGCATATTCAACAACCTACAGTGATGATTATGACATTATATTTCTCATTAATCACAGCTCGCCCATATTCGATATCGAATGTGCAAAACGTCTGCAAAAGTATGTATCCTCCGCCTTTGGCATAACGGTATCACTTTCCTATGACAGTTCGGACAACAGTTTAGAATCAATAGCCGAAATGTATCGCAATGTAAAGGAAGCAATGCAGTACAGAATGGTAAAAGGTCATAATTCGATTATAGAATACACCTCGGTGATGTCGGATATATCCTCGAACAGAGAATATCCGTACAAACATGAAAAAGCGGTTGTCGCCGCAATCAATAAGAGAAATCCTCAGGAAGCAGAAGATGCTGTGGACGCATTCCTTAACGCAATACGGGATATGCCTTACTCATATATAGTAATTCATTCATCTGTACTTATTACGGCAATTCATTCCCGTATAAAGCAGGATAAGAACAGCGATTCACGTTCAGACGTCATTTCGACTACCATTCTGCGTATGGAAACTCTTGAAGAGCTTAGAGAAATACTTATTGCGAAATGTAATGACGCTATTATTTCCATGAGTTCAGATGAAACTACCGATAAATATATGATGATAGCCAATTCAATTGAGCTCTTTATAAATGATCACTATACCGATCCTAACCTCTCAATCGATTCGATTGCCTCCTATGCCGGAAAGAGCGCAAACTATACAAGAAACATATTCAAACAAAACAAGGGAATTTCAATTTCCGAATACATTCTTGAGAAACGCTTTGCAGAGGTTAAACGTCTGCTTGCCAATACCAGCCTAACCTCACAGGCAATTGCACAGAAGGTAGGTATGAATTCCGGCAGCTATTTCTACACAGCATTCAAGAAGTACACCGGCTACACCCCGGAGCAATACCGCAGGCTGACCCTGACAATGAAGGAACCGATTCAGTAAATACCGGAATCCAAGGCAATAAGCATTATTTTAAAAAATCAAACAATTTTATAAAAAAACGGAAGTTACACAAAAACTTCCGTTTTTTTGTCTTTATTTTAATTTTATACCTGTGTTACAATCCGCAGAAAATCATTAATATTCAAGCTTTAACCTATGTTTTTAACGTGTTAGAATGTTTATAAAGGAGATGATTTTTTAATGGATTTTACACCTATACAGCTTGCTCCCGCGCTCAAGGACTATCTGTGGGGCGGACGCAGGCTTATCACTGATTTCAACATAAAAACCGACCTTGACAAGGTCGCAGAGAGCTGGATGCTCTCCACTCATCCCGACGGCGAAAGCATAGTTATATCGGGAAAATTTGCCGGAAAAACTCTTTCGGAATATATCAGCGAAAACGGCAGCGAATGTCTGGGTTCCAACGCTGCCGCATTCGACTTTTTCCCGGTGCTGATTAAGCTGATTGACGCAAAGGACAGCCTTTCAATACAGGTTCACCCAAACGATGAATATGCCCTGCGTGTTGAAGGTGAATACGGAAAAACAGAGGTATGGTATATTGCAGACTGTGAACCGGATGCTTATTTGTACTACGGTCTTAACTGTAAAGTTACAAAAGAGGAATTTATCAGCCGCATCGAAAGCAATACTCTTCTCGAAATCCTTAATAAGGTTCCTGTACATAAGGGTGACGTGTTCTTTATCCCCTCCGGTACAATTCATGCAATATGCGCCGGTATTCTGATATGCGAAATCCAGCAGAATTCCAACACTACCTACCGCGTATACGACTACGACAGACGAGGAAAGGACGGCAAGCCGCGTGAGCTGCATATCGAAAAGGCTGCTGAGGTATCGGATTTGTTCCCCGCCCCGGCTCAGGAAAAGCTGCCCGAAAATATGATTGCACGCTGCAAATACTTTACAGCAGAGCGTGTTAAGTGCAGCGGTAAGCTCACTGTCAGGACTGATGAATACTGCTTCCGTTCACTGGTTATACTGGACGGCGGCGGAACGCTCGAAATGAACAATACCGTACTTGAACTTCAAAAGGGCGACAGTGTGTTTATTCCGGCACAAAACAGCACTATTAACCTCATCGGTGAGATGGAGGGCATTATATCGTATGTCTGAGGAGAAAAAAATGAACGAAATACTAAAATATTCTTACGAGCGCAAGGCTCATGACGCAGTCGAGGTACTGAACCGCTGCAAATTTGATGCTCATTATGCAGATAATGCCGCAGAGGCAAAGGAAATCGTAAAAAGCCTTATCCCAAAGGGGTCAGAAATCGCTGTGGGCGGAAGCGTTACACTACAGGAAACAGGCATTATGGATCTAATACGAAGTGACGATTATAAATTTATCGACCGCTTCAACAACAAGTCATGGGACGAGGAGCTGCATAAATACCGTCTTGGCTATATGTCTGACGTATTCATAACAAGCTCAAACGCGGTTACAATGGAGGGACAGCTTGTAAACATCGACTGCACCGGCAACCGTACAGGCTGTATTGGCTTTGGACCGAAAAAGGTCATTATCGTAATCGGTGTGAACAAAATTGTAGCTGACGCCGCAGAAGGAGTAAAACGTGCAAAAAGCATTGCACCGCTGAATTCAAGGCGTATTAACCACGGAAATCCGTGCGATGAAACACTTTCCTGCGAAAACTGCACCGGTACAAACAGAGTATGCAATATTATAAGCATCATTGACGGCTGCTACAAATTCCCCGGCAGAATCAGCGTCATAGTTGTTGCGGAAGAACTTGGCTTCTGATATTACCGCATAATTTTTATTCTGAAAACAAGGACTGCGGGAAATCAATACTATATCCCGCCTCTGCCGAAGTCCCTGTATATATAATGAAAGGAATGATTTTATTTATGAAATTTAAGAAAACACTCGCACTCTTATCATGCGCGGCATTAACCGCAGTTTCAGCTGTACCTTCATTTGCCGCTGAAGAGAGTATTATTTTCCAATCCGATTCTGATACGTCATGGTATCTACAGGAAAATGCGAATGACACCGGCAGTGCAAGCGTCAACGGCACTGAGTTCACAGGGACAGGCACAAACAAAGCCTTATTGGGTGACATTGTGACATTAACCATTCCGGAGGATGGTAAGTCAGATATGCCGGTACAGGTAAGACCTGTTCTCAGTAAAACACTCACTGCCGGTACGGAGTATGACTTCTCTGTAAATTATACAGCCCATCTGACACGCTATACAAAGGCTACATCTGATAATGTTGTATATATGAAGGCATTAACACGTTATACAGACAGCTCAAAGCCGACAGAAGCGATATCAGGAATAAAGCACAAGAGCGGCGATACGGACGATTTAACAAGCTCAGGTACATTAACAGGTACTCTTACTCCCTCTGCCGATGGTACATTAGAGATTCAACTCTATCTTCGTAACGCAATCGGCTCGGTAACATTCTCCGACCTTAAGGTTTCCACTACGGTACAGACGACTGTTCCGGAAACAGCTGTTGCGTCTATAGACGGAGCATTTTATGATAACGTATATGATGCATTAGAGGCCGTTAAGAATAACGACACAATCGAGCTTATTAAAGATTCACAGCTTTCCGATAGAGGCTTACTCGGCAAAACTACCACAGCGAGGAATATTACAATTAACGGCAAAGGTCACACAATTACCGCTCCGGACGGTCAGAACATGGCATTAGAGGTTGCCGGCGGATACAATCTGACATTAAAGAACACAGTAGTTACAGGCGGCAGCATCTACAGCATAAACGTTAAGAGCGGCGGTACTTTGAACCTCATTGATTCCACAATCGGTACTTCAGATAAATCCGCAAAGCCGGCAATCAACATAGCCGGAACAGTAAACGCATCGGGAACCACTGTGATTAATTCAATTCTTTTCGGCAGCACAAGCAACAAACCGGTAATCGATCTCAGCGGTGACGCTAAATTAACCGGCACAATCAAGCCGCTTGATTCTAAGGTAATTATTGATGAGAATTACCAATTAATAACCGGCAACACCGCAAACTGCACAGCTGTATACAGCAACAGTACAATCACGGATTATGAGCTTGTAAATGGCGAATTCGTAAAGAAGGCAGCTGAAATTACAATGACGCCCGCATTTATCGGCGCATATACCGGCGATTCAGACGGTTCAGAGGCTATCGCATACCGTGCTGCATTCAGGAGTTCAGCTGACACACCTGCAAGTCTTGATGTATCAAGTATAACATGGAAACTTGATGATTCAGAGCTCAGCATCTCAGATACGAATGAAACAAGTACAATCACCCTTAACAGTACAGCAGAGGTTGTATACGGCATTATTATCAGCGGCACATCAACAGGAGGCACATTATCCGCTGTGTTTAATTAAAAAGGAGGCCAAATAAAATGAAAAAGATATTTGAAACCCCAAGCTTAAGCATTAAAAATTTCAACAAGGAAAACATCATTACTTTAAGCGGCAGCAGCGATACTCCGGCTCTTACAGCCGAGGAAAAGGCAGCGGCAGCGCTCGGCAATGAAGTAAGCATTATCAGATTAAGCATATAAAAGATAAATTATCAGCGGCACATTAACAGAAGGCACATTATCCGCTGTGTTTAATTAAAAAGGAGGCCGAATAAAATGAAAAAGATATTTGAAACCCCAGGCTTAATCATTGAAATTTTCAACACGGAAAACATCATTACTTTAAGCGGCAGCAGCGATACTCCGGCTCTTACAGCCGAGGAAAAAGCAGCGAAAGCGCTTGGCAATGAAGCAATTATCAGATTAAGCTTATAAAAGATAAAAGTCAGCGCGTTTTCGGCAGAGCGCACAGACTTTTTTACAAGCATAAGCCGTTTCGGTGTTAAGACCGAAACGGCTTATGTTTTGCATTTATTTTTCTATTCCCTTTCCACTTTCTCTGCGGACAAGCTGTCCATTAAGATACTCACTCACAGTAACAGCTGTATCTATACCGGTATCAAGATCAGAAACGTCTATAACCTGTGTACGTCCGTCATTCAGCTCCACAGCAATTTTATTATCATTCGTATAGCGTATATGCTTAATCATTTTCTTGTCCGTATACGGCTCTATAATGCTCACAAATCTTGCTGTTCTGCCGCGCTTCATCAATGCAGCCATACGCCTTCTGTTTCTTTCATCTCCAACCGGGTAGTCACCGCCTATATCCGATACAAAGCGCACTGCGTTAAGTCCAGAAATGTCAACCGTAATCACACCCTCACTGTTCTTATCAATCACATCTCCCGGAACAGCCATTTCAAATTTCTTTGTCTGAATTTTCACCGAACCACCGCCGTAATCAACACCTATTCCGTTTCCTTTGTCGATGTTGCTTGTGGTATATTTCAACTCGGCAAGGTATATCTTCTCTCCTCTTTTCGTAATGAAATACGGGTCGCCCCAGAAAATCGTCTTTATTGTATTGCCCGGAGTTCCGATTTCAACCTCGCCGTCCTCTGTACGCGTATAGAGTTTAAGCTCCTTCTTACCTGATACGTCAGCGTCAATATGATCTCTGCCGAGAATCCATGCGCCGAACTTACCTCCGGCAATCTGCTCTCCATCAGCCTCCGCCTTGTAATACAGACGCTTCGATACCAATGCATTCTCCGGGTCACAGCCGACAAAAAGCTCATCCTCCGTATCCTGAACATAATATAAATCTGTATTAAGCTTTCCCGGAATATTCATTCCGCTTCTGAACGGCGCCGGAGTCCATGGTGCCTTTGCGCTCAACTCATCAGTATATTCAAATGAGAATGACAGCTTCACCGTTCCCTTATTTTTATATCTGTCAACATCGGTAATAAACTGCGCGCTTGAAAGCGGGTCCGTCACAAGCTGCTCCATATGTTCAACACGTATCATGTCGGCATTTTCCACGCTCTGAAGTCCCGGAAGATGATAAATACAATGATAATCATGCTCCTCAATGCCGGATATATAGTCAAAACATACCACATAATCATCAGTCAGAACTGCCAGTCTGCGCTGCATAATCGGCTCTGTAAAGCCGGTACGCTTCGTATACGGAGGTGCATTCTCCGGTATGGGCACATAACGTCCCTCTGTCCAGGCTCTGTCCGCAAAGGTTTCATTGCTGACTACGCGCCAGCCGCCGTAAGGCGGATTGCACCATTTTGCACAGGTTTCAACCGCCACCGCCTGGAACAGCTCACCTGTATGAAACAGCAGCTTTCTGCTGTCCTGCGGATCCTGCTGCTTTAAATCAACAGTTACCATATTATGCGTAATTGAGTTCTGAACAAAGAACTTATACATAAAGGTACTGTATGAATACCATATATTTTCAGGATTAAACAGTGATTTTCCAAAACGGCTGACCTCATTCAACGCACAGCGGTCATAATGTCCGTGCGCGCCGCCATGAGAACCGTATTTCAGGCTGATTTCGAACTGCTCACTCTCTTCTCTTCCCTCTGTTTTCGAGCGGAGAAGCGCGACTCCTCCATTATCAAAATAGAATGACTGCTTATGAATATCACTCTTTACGTCCGGCAGCTCCCCTACTCCATGAAGCAAATCACGGAAGGAACGCTCACCGCTGTTATTGATAATTTCCGCATATTCAGGCTTGCGGTAAATCGCATACGCAAGGTCATATCTCGAATCAAATGCCACCGGCGACGCTCCCCGGAGAACATCTTCTGCACTGTCATTAACACCCTGTATAACACTTCGGTAATTCGCCAACGCAACAAGACTGTCCCACAAATCCTCGATACATCTATAATTTCTGGAATTACTTCCATAAATATCCCAGCTCAATCCGTCAAAATTCGGATTTCTGAAATGAACCTTGTTCGAATAATTCGCAGGAACCCACCAGCTTGCAAGATTAATTCCCCACGGACGAAGTGCGATTGTATATTCCGAGAATAAGCCTGCCGCCATCTGATTATAGCCGATAGTACATTCACACCACCAGCCGTCTGAATATACTCCCGCTTTAAGGTGCGCGAGAATTCCGCCCGTTCCGAATACAAAGCGTTCTATACGCTCTCTGTCCTGCAAATCCATTGCACAATACATTGCGCCGGCAATTTCAGCCAATGACCAGTTCGAAATTCCTCCGTCAGCAAGCTCCCAATCAATGAAATCAACAAACAGGCGGAAGCTGTAGAGAATATCTTCCTTCACAGCCTCGGTCAATACTCCCGAATCACAAATCAGATCATATGCCATCGCACAGCTCTTAAAGAACTCACCCTCATGAACAAGCTGCTGACTTCCTGCCTTACGGCGCACAGGATAACCGCTGCTTCTGTCACTGAAGCTTTTCAGAAACAATGCAGCCTTTTGTGCAAATTCTATTCTTCCGGTCAGCTTCCAGGCAATCGCACTGTTGTAGCATTTATGAGCTGAATCGGTTATGAACATTCCGTGATTGAAATGTCCCACCTCCGGAACCTCCCACTGCTCTGCGCGCTTTATGTAGCTATCGGCAATTTCACTTGCCCAAGCGTATTTTTTCGCCTTTTCTATGACCTCCTGCCAACCGTCCTCTGTGTTTGCAATATACGGATGACGCATTCTGCGCACACTGTAAAATTCCAGTATCTGTCCCTGTGAGCCATCGCCGTTAGGAAGGATATGAATTCTATGCTTTTCAAATCCGCCCTCCACAATCTTGTCATTCATCTGTACTCTTACATAACAGGTCTTTTCCTCAAACGGCTCAAGCAGCAGCTCTTTCTCCGTAATATACGGAGCAAGAACCTCATATCCGGTACGCTCAAAATTAAATGATACCGACTGTCTGATATTCAAGCAGTTCACAATCTGCATCTTATACTCAATCATCTCTCCGGGCTGTGCCGGCTTTGACAGCACGTTAGCATGAGCGTATACACCCTTGCCCTTAAGAGCCTTCAGGTGCTTTACTTCTCTGTTGATTTCCAGACTTCTTAAGAACTTCCATCTTGCCGGAGTTGACGAAATAATATCGAACTGGCTGAGCGGCGCAATCAGCTTTACAATTCCATCGCCGTATACTGTCGCGCGCCATGTGTAGTAGTCAATAGTTTCCTCGGAATGAACCTCACCGAAATCGAGCAGTCCCGCCGTTACAACTATTTCCGCCCTTCCATGTATCTCTGTTTCAAATGAAAATCCGTACCAGCCGAAAAGGTCTGCCGTATAATCATTTTTTGGTATAAGTCCCACATCATACCAATTATTTTTGTCCGGCGTAAGCGGGAAAATATATTTATTTCTTATTCGATCCCAGCCGTCCATTTCTATAATAAATTCTGACATGATTTATAATCCTCCAATATATTATTAATTATTTTATAATTTCAACCGTATACTCATCTGAAATCCAGTTGACCTCAGCTCCAAATGATTCGGTGATAAAGCGAAGAGGAACCATAAGCCGGGAATCTGCAATAACCGCAGGTGCGTCAAGCTTCTTTTCAGCTCCGTCAAGTTCAGCCGTTTCCGAACCAACGTTAAATACCATTACATGACCGTCCTTGGATATTGTGACCTTACTCATATCCTCCGCTGCGCTTACTTCCGCACCAAGAGCCTCCGCAAGCGCCCTTGCCGGAATCATCGTTCTGCTGCTGTCCGAAAGATATGGCGAAACATCACTGTTGAGATACTCTCCGTTTACCTTTATTTTAAGTACAGGTGCAACATTTACCTTCAATGTCTTACTTGCCGGCAGCTGATGATACGCATCATTAGCTTCTGCGGTAAACACATATTCTCCGCCGCGTACCGGTGTGAAATGAATCAGATGACCGTCCATGAACGCTCCCTCCGGAAGCTGTGACATAGTAAATGCAACCTCATCATCATCGGCATCATTCACACTGAAATCAAGCGTAACTGTATCACCGACCTTTATATCTGCACCGACCATTTCCGCATCAATTTCCACATTGCTTACATATGCGGTATTCATTTCCTCAGTAGCTGCCGTCATAACCAGACCTACATACAACGCGCTTCCCCCGTTATATTCAAAGCTCGGCTTTGAAGTCTGAATATAATTTTCACCGTCAAGGCTATACCAATATTCAATCATATTTCCCCTGCGTTCGATAATAACGTCCATCGGAACCGACTTATTATTCATATCTCCCGCCCAGTGCGAGGTGGTGCTCTTTTCCTGAGTGTCGATATGGTCAACCATCAGAATATTGTTATTATTTGAAAAGTGCCTGTATTCCACATAATTTGCTTTCTCAAAATCAAGTGCGTCCGTTATAAACGCTCCGAAGAAATCGTCCTCCGATGAGGTATTCCGGATTTTGTTCAAGCGGAAATGCATTCTGAAATCACCTGTAATTTCTTTATAAGCAAAGGTTTTCTTCAGATTTTTCTCATTCTTTATACCCTTTGAACAAATTGCGGTTATATTTCCATTTTCATCTGTTTCAATTCCGCCTTCTACACCGGTTGGGTTAAACACCTTCCAGCCGGTATCTTCAACAACTCGTCTTGCAGCCGTAAACTTCGGAAGAGTATTCGTTTCATATTCAAATACAACCTTATTCTCTGCGCCATCGGCAGCTGTTACCTGTTTTGTTTCACTTTCATTTTTAACAAGACTGTATCCCTCAAATGCGGCGGCATTAAATTCCGCAGTATCACCGTTCTCAACTGTTTTTGTATCTGAGCCTAAAATCAGATCCCCGGCTTTATACACTGCCCCGACCGTTTCTGTCGGTACTTTTTCAAGTATTTCAAGCACAACTCCTGTCTGCGGTGCAACATCAACCTTAATTCCGTTACTGTCCTCATAAATCTTGCCGGATACCAGGTCACGCGCTTTTGTAACTCCTGTTGTATGCTCCATAGTATAGGTCTTGCCGGTCTGACCAACCGCTGCATCCTGCTTCGACATATTCAATGCAATGATATATTTTCCATAGCTCACCTCATTCATACCATCATAGCGTGTATGAGTATACGGATTTCCCGATTCTGTCAGATGCGTCGAATCCTTCCACGTATACACATCACCCTGATGTGAGCTTCTGACATCTGCCAGACGGTCACAATCACTGTTCTTCATATGAATTCTTGTGTAATCGTTATATGTCCAATTATCACGTCTGAAGTTAAATGTCACATAACACTTATCGTCTTTATTTTTAAAGACTACAGACTGCGCATCAGTATCAAACCACGCAAAATCCTCATGAGCGTCCTCCATAGGAAGCGGTTCAATCTTGTTTTCTTTAATCAGCTGCTCAACATCTTCGTAATATTTCAAAATATCCTGAGAGTCTACGAGTGCTGTATAGATATGCGGACTTTTTGTTTCAAATGTATTTCTTATATCACCGGTATATCCGCGCTCGTCCTGCACATATTTCGCAAGGAACGAAAGTGCGCCTGCTGAATTAAGCTTAGTAGCGGTATACCCTGCGATAGGATATGATGTATGTACACTGAATCCGTCCTTTCTTGACGAGGCAAAGGTTTCGGCACTCAATACACGATTTCCCTTTGCATCAACGGCAGGATAATAATAATACTTCGCTGCCTCAAACGCATTGTATGCCTGATTTGCAAACAGCTTTCCTGTTTCCTCCGGCAGATAACGCGCGCTTTCCGCATAACGTTCCGTCACGCTGATTAACAGAGTTCCATAATCGCCTGCCCAGCCGCCGTGTGATGCACCGCCTTCAAGTCCGGTTCCGTTCATATCGGAGAACCACTTTTCTCCGTCTGCCATTTCTCCATACTTATACCTTACCATATTCAGATATACATCGTCCGGCTCCCGCTTATAATCGGTATCAAGCCCGCCCTGCGCTCCGTCCGTCAAAAGACCAACGATGTGATTAGCATAATATGCAAATCCGAAATCCTGATTTGCCGTTCCGGCACGATTTGTCGGCGCATAAAAATCTCCGACTCCGCGCTTTGGATTTGCCAGCCTGTCACGCAGTCTTGCAAACATATCTATGTAATATTCCCGTCTTGTTTTGTCCGCCGTACCAGTAAGCGCGCCGTCAATCTTCTCTTCCAGCTTTCTTTCATAAAGTGACTTTGTTTCCTCGTCCGCATTAAGCATATAGTCATCAAGCTGCACAAATGACTGCATCATTGCGTCCGCACCCAAGGACATCAGCGGCCACCATTCACCTGTGCCGCGTTCTCCGCTGCCGTTCAAATCTGCTCCGAGCCATGCGTTTTTATCCGCTCCTGAGGTATGGTAGCACCAGCCGCCCTCGCTGTCCTGTGCCTTTACATAAAAATCAAGCAACCGGAAATACCTTTCCAGAATTTCTTCATTTCCCTTGTATTTTGAAAAATCAAAGCAGTATGCGTTTGACAAAATCATCAAATTTGACATTGTTGACCAATTCTGATGTAAAATTGCCTCCTGAGTATATCTGCGTGCAATCTCATCGCTTGTTCCGGACATATCTGCATCTGCAACAGGCTGATTTCTGATAACCGCGCCGTCCATAAATGCGCTCTCTTTCGTCTTTTTTACTTCCCACGCATCACCAAAGCACTGCCACGAAAGCACCCTGTCGGTCATTGCGTCAACCTCACCCTTGAGAAATCCATAAGCAGATACTCCATCCGCATGCTCAACCTTCTTAGGTTCCGGCACACCCGAACCGACAAACGAATCCTCCGGAACATAATACGGATTTGTCGAAATGTCAATACTGTAAATATATTTTGAAGGCTGAGTTATATCCAAATAATCGCCTGTACCGTAGGAATCCATTTTTCCGTTAGATACAATTTTCAAATCAACCGTTCCATTCGACTTTACGAGCTGCTGAGGAATTTTATAGGTTGCATAGTAATATCTTCCTTCAAGCGGCGGATTATCCTTATACTGTCCGCAGTCAAGCTCCGCATATTCTCTGCCGTTCCTTGGATTGAAATACTCCGTCGAGCCGTCACCTGCCAGAAGTATCAGATTCCCTCTGTCATACTGGCTGCCGCTTAAACGTATTGTTACATAATTCACAGCCGCAGTATCTGCCTTCAATGTAAATCTGAGAAATCCTGCTGTTTTGTCCTCCTTTGAAGCCGGAGGATTTATATAACGGTAACTCAGACCGTCACCCAATCCTCCGCCTGTGTATAATCCGTTCCGGTCCTTCGTCTGTGCCGATGCTTGTGTGTCCGTTCCTGCTGATGTGCGGCTTTCGGTCAAAGAATGTGCTGCTTCCGATTCACTGTTGCCGAATATCAATCTGTCAAGCTTATCCGACCTTTCGGATCTAGCTGACTCTTTCACATTTTCCTGTGCAGCGTACGCTGTAGGCATAACCGTTCCCGCAGCCAGCATTGAAACAACAATTACGGCGGTAATAATTCTTTTCACTGTATTTTCTTCCCTTCCTTAAGAGGCTTCGCCCCGATATTTTATTTAAGCTCTTACAAGCATTTAATACAATAATTTATTCCATATACAACTTGAACCGGAGAACAGCAATCTCCGGTTCAAGTTATATTGTAAAAGAGGTTTTTTATAACTAAATCTTTAGGGAGAGAGAATTATGAGATTTAACGATATTTTTTGTCAATGCCTCTTTATACTTTTAGTATAGCATTTAATTCCTTTATCGTCAACTTAAAATCACATCAGTTTTATTGTATTTTTTACAATAAAACTTTTTTCATAACATATCGGATATCAAAAACCATAAAAAATCCAAATAAGTATAATTTTAAACTTATAATCCGAACTCCTTTCGCCAATGCGTTTGGGAAAAGAGAAGCAGCGAGTAATAATTTTAATGGTTTCTTTCATATAAATAAGTTCAAGCCGAAGAATGATTGGTCTTCGGCTTGAACTTATATTAACAAAAGAGGTTTCTTATAACTAAAATCTTTAGGGAGAGAGAATTATGAGATTTAACGATATTTTTTGTCAATGCCTCTTTCTGACTATTAGTATAGCACTTTATCTCTGTATTATCAACTTAAAATCATATCAATTTTATTGTAATTCTTACAATTATACTTTTTGTAACAAGTCAAAGTTCAGCTTACAAAAATAGAACAGGGTAATCATTCAGGATTTTATAAATCGCCATAAAATCCTAATTTTTCGGCATAAAAAGTCTTAAGGAACCACTGATTAATTAACACCTAACGGCTTAGCACGCATTGAACTTGC
>JAUNPN010000169.1 GCA_030536655.1 bacterium
ACCTCCGGTGACGATGTTACCTCCGGTGATGACGATGGCTCTGTTGTTGCAATCGGTGCTGCAACCTCTACCGACGCAGTCATAGGCTTATTTGCATCTGCGCCGATTCCGTCCCAGAGCATAACCTTGTCTCCGGTCTTTACTTCAACAGTTGTTGTACCAACTGCCGCTTCCTGCAGCTTAGCAGCTGTAAGTCTGCCGTTTTCGTCATACGAAGCAACGATAGCCACTCCCGCCTTGTCCGTTGTTACAGAAGCGGTTGTTCCGTCCACAACAATACCGCTGCCGTCCGCAAGTACAGAACTCGGCAGAACAACAGAAGCCGAAACCATCGAAAGTGCAGCCAAAAATGAGACTGTCTTTCTGTAATTCTTGTTCATATCTCTTCTCTCCTTCATTAATTTTAAAGATATTTATATATCTTTTATATAGGTAATATAATTATATCACATATTTGACAAAAAATAAAGAACTTTTTACATTTTTTTTGAACTTTTTTCAGACACTTTTATTTTCTTAATCGTTAGCATCCAATATTCTTTTTATCTTTTCCTTAGTCTCCGCATCAACCGTTTCTCCCTCATAAATCTCTCTAAGCATATTAATCACATCCGGCGGGAAACTTTTAAGATCGGTCTCATCCATTTCTTCCGTAATCATATCAAGTATATTATCAAAAATATCCATCATACCAGCTTCATCAAGGTTTGTATGAATATCAAAATACTTTATGAAATCCTCCTCAACATCTGTCATAATTTCAAAGTCTTCATCAATGGTAAGCCTAATATTCAAGTCTTTACAAAAGGACTCCAATAACGCATACGTGCGTTCTTCACTGACTCTTATTTTTTTCGGACATATATTACTCTCTAACAGTATGCCCGCAAAGTCATTAAGCGCCTCCTCAATGTGTTCCTCACAATACTTAAACGGCGTTGTCGGAAGCACCATATTGTTTATTGTATCAGCCGCAAGCAGCATCATTAGGTATGAAGGCGCTTCATCTTCATTATCCAAAACCGGTTCCGGCATATATATTGTTTTACATTCCCATATACCGGCTTTTTTTACCTTTTTTAATTTCGCGGCACATATTTCATTAGACAGCTTTGGTTTGAGGAAGCATACCGGCTTGTCCTCCGGAATTCTTATTGTGCTGAGTATGAATTCATTATTTTTAAGCTCAAGAAGCGGTATTTCCTCTCTGACCAAACCAATCGGACGCAGTGTTATTGTTTCATTGTCAAG
The DNA here is from genome assembly GCA_030536655.1 of bacterium. GTDB lineage: Bacteria > Bacillota > Clostridia > UBA1381 > UBA1381 > UMGS1958. The sequence goes on from JAUNPN010000169.1 coordinate 1,252, forward strand.
ACGCCTTGACACCTCAACTGCGGCGGCAAGCGCCATACAAAGCTGCTCCTGTTCTTCTCTGTTCTGAACATACCAAGGGAAATAACCCGACTTAAATTTTATAAAATGCGGATAAGAATTTTTTCCGGCAAATCTTATATTATGAGCTTTTGCATACTGCTTTACTTCCTCATATTCATCCTCTCTCAGTTCACTTTTATTCTCAAACGCACACTGAAGGCAGTTCATCATGTAAAAATGGTCCATATGCTCCAGCGGTGTACATATAAACTGTGCGCAGGCAGAAGTAGCTCTGTAGCTTCTAAAGCCCTCATCACCCACATACAACCCAAGTGCGCAATACTCACCCGCCATTCCCATAATACAGATATAACCAATCTGACCATCAGGCAGCCTTACTCCGAATATCTGTGAATCCTCAATCTTTTTCCAGAGCTTTGTCTTTTTATAAGCAAATGCCTGCTCATACAGCTTGTCAATTATCATTTTTCATATCCTCCGATATATTTATTTCAGGTCTGCGAAAAAACATCATATCCTTCAGCTTTACGGTACTGACATACACTGAAGGAACCACTGATTAATTAACGCCTAACGGCTTAGCACGCATTGAACTTGCATAATCTGACGAAAAATCTGACTGTGTTCACTGCGTACTATATTTAATCAGTGCTCCCTTAAGTACCAACGGATGTTTTTGGAAACCGTCTTTAGTTAAGTATAACATAGAATCAGCAAAAAGTCTACATTAAAAGTAAATTAAAATCATAATTTTTCTTAAATATAATTGACTATATTCAAATTTTGATGTATAATGTAGATAATCAAAAATTTAACAAGGAGAATACTAATGTTTAACGGAGTAAATTTGTATATTGTAGTCCCCTGCTACAACGAGGAGGCGGTTCTCCCGGAAACAACGAGGAGAATGCTGGAGCTTTTCGACAGAATGAAGCAGGACGAATTAATTAACGATAAGAGCCGTATAATATTTATAGACGATGGCTCAAAGGATAAAACATGGGAGCTCATAGATAAGTACTCGCATGAGTACCGAGAAATCGGAGGCGTAAAGCTTGCGCATAATGCCGGACACCAGAATGCGCTTCTCGGCGGACTTATGACTGTAAAGGATTCATGCGACTGCGCGGTTTCAATTGATGCGGATTTACAGGACGATATAAACGTCATCCCCGAAATGGTAAGAAAATTCATGAACGGGACAGACATCGTCTACGGAGTGCGCAACAAACGCGACACCGATACCTTCTTCAAGCGTACAACCGCAGAAGGCTTTTACCATATTATGAACGCACTCGGAACAAAGGTTGTGTTCAACCATGCCGATTATAGGCTCATGAGCCGCCGCGCGCTGAATGCGTTGGCTGAATTCCCGGAAAGGAACCTGTTTCTGCGCGGAATGGTTCCGCTCATCGGCTACAATTCCGACTGCGTTTACTACAGCAGAAACGAACGCTTTGCCGGCGAGTCAAAGTATCCGCTGAAAAAAATGCTTTCCTTCGCATTTGACGGAATCACCTCCTTCAGCGTAACGCCGATTAAATTTATCTCAGGCATGGGTGCGTTTATGTGCTTTATTTCGGTAATAATGGCAATTTACACGCTTGTTGTAAAGTTCACGGGACATGCCGACACAGGCTGGGCGTCGCTGATGTTTTCACTCTGGCTCATCGGCGGAGTGGTTCTTCTATCACTCGGCTTAATCGGAGAATATGTAGGAAAGATGTATAAAGAGGTCAAGCAAAGACCCCGGTATATAATTGAGGCGTATATAAATGAAATCGAATAACTATGATATTATAATAATAGGCGGCGGAGCCTCCGGACTGAGCGCCGCAATCTACAGCGCAAGAGGCGGAATGAAAACGCTTTTGGCTGAAAAGCTTGCCTGCGGCGGTCAGGCAGCGATAACCTATGAAATTGACAACTATCCCGGAATGCCGGACAATCCTTCGGGACAGGAGCTTGCCGCAAGGCTTGAAGAACACGCAAAAAAATTTGACGTTGATTTCACTGCCGAAAATGTGAAATCCATCGAAAATGCGGACGGCGCAGTTAAAACCGTCAAAACAAGGCGAAACGAATACACCGCAAAAGCGATTATTTTCGCAACCGGCGCAACCCCGAAAAAGCTCGGAATCCCGGGAGAGGCAGAACTGACCGGCTCCGGCATAAGCTACTGCGCAACCTGTGACGGAGCATTTTTCAAGGGCAAGGACGTTATTGTAATCGGCGGCGGAAACACAGCCTTTGAGGATGCATTATATATGGCAGGAATCGCAAACCATGTATTTCTCCTGAACCGCTCGGAACGTTTCAGGGCTGTTCCCAAACTTGTTGAAAAGGCTAAGGCCGCGTCAAATATTACAATCTATACCAACGCTGTGCCGCAGAGCTTTGAGGGCAATGGCAGACTTGAAAGAGTTTATCTCACAAAGGACGGCGAAACAGGCTTTATCACCGCTGACGGCGCTCTCGTTGCAATAGGGATTTCTCCATATACCGAGCTTGCGAAAAGCATAGGCGTACAAACCTGTGACCTTGGCTTTATCAAGACTGATATGTATCTTTCTTCAAGCATACCGGGAATTTACGCCGCAGGCGACTGCCGGGTTACACCGCTCAGGCAGGTTATCACCGCTGCTGCGGACGGAGCCGTTGCCGCTTCTTCAGCTGTCAATTACTGCTTATCACATTGAGGTTACAATACTATGAAGCTTATAAAAAATGCAAGGCTGTACACTATGACCTCCGAAGAAATCTCCGGAGGCATGGTTGTCTTTGATAACAAAATAATCTATGCCGGAGCCGCATTGGACGCTTACGCTAATATGGAGTTTGATGAGATAATTGATGCTCAGAATCAAATTGTCATGCCAGGAATGGTTGACGCACATACCCATCTCGGAATGTTTGAAGATGCGCTTGGCTTTGAGGGCGATGACGGAAATGAGGACAGCGACCCGATAACCCCCCAATTGCGCGCAATCGATGGAATAAATCCGTTTGACCGTGGTTTTGAGGACGCTCGGAGGGCGGGAGTTACAGCCGTTGTAACCGGTCCCGGCAGCGCAAACCCGGTAGGCGGTCAGTTTGCAGCGGTAAAAACCGCCGGAATATGCATCGATGACATGATTATAAAATCTCCCTGCGCTATGAAAATGGCTCTCGGTGAAAATCCAAAGGTTGTATACAAAGAGCGCGATGAGGCTCCATTCACAAGAATGGGAACAATGTCGCTGATACGCGAGCTTTTGTTCAAGGCGCAGAATTACAAAAGGGAAACAGACGCGTACAATGCAAACAGCGAGGAAAATGAAAAGCCGGAGTTTGATATAAAGCTTGACGCCATGCTCCCCGTACTTAACCGTGAAATTCCCGTAAAAATTCACGCTCATCGCGCCGACGATATATGCAGTGCAATCCGTCTCGGCAAAGAATTTGATATTGACGTTACCTTGGAGCATTGCTCGGACGGTGACAGAATCGCGCCCATACTGGAGCGCGAAGCGCTGCCGATAAATCTCGGTCCGACACTCGGTGACAGAAGCAAGCCGGAATTAAAGAATTTGTCATTTGATACCTACAGAAATCTATCTGACAGAGGGCTGAAAATTGCAATTATAACCGACCACCCGGAAATTACAGAGGATAATCTTCCGCTGTGCGCCGCTCTCGCGGTGAAGCACGGAATGAACGAATACAAGGCTCTTGAAGCTATTACGATAACTGCTGCGCAAAACTGCCGTATTGACGACAGAGTCGGCTCACTTGAAAAGGGCAAGGATGCGGATATTGTTATTATGACTGACTTACCGACAAGATTTGATTCAAAATGCGTTAAGGTATTTATTGATGGAAAAGAAATTCAGAGCCTATATAAGCTGCATTAAGTAATCTATATTAATAATGTACTTAATGCAGCAGGATAATTGAATAAGTTCAAATAAGAATACATAGAACTTATTCAATTATATATATCCGCAAATTAAGCACATCTTGCTTGCTGATTTTCCGTCATATTTCCCTAAAAATTCACAAGCGGCAAAACATAGTTTTGCCGCTGCTGTTTTTCTTATCTGACAGTAATCAGCTTACTGTCGCTGCCGGCAGTGCCTGACGCGCCTGCATCGCCTCCTTCAAGGCTGCCGCCGTCATACACTCCGCTTGCCGCGTTTAGTGTTCCGGTGCAAGCTCCGCCCTCATATACAGTATAGGTTTCACCCTCCTTCAAAGCGTCACTTGAAAACATAATATGTCCGTAGGATTTCAGCGGCGCCATGCTTATAACCGCCTTGCCCTCACTGTCACATATCGTCACAAGCTCTCCCGAACCGCAGGATTTTGTCATATATGCGCTTATAACATATTGTCCGCTTGTTCCCGATGGATTCTCAATCATTCCCGCCTCACCGACAGCTATAAGTGTGCCTCCGTTTATAAGGCATAAGCCGTCATGGTCAATCGCGCTGTTTCCTCCTCTCGACGGTCCGTTTACCGCAACATAACCGCCGTCCATGACAAGCGAGCCGTTTGAATCAACTCCGTCGCCTTCTGCATTTATCAAAAGAGTTCCGCCGTTAATCTGAATATGGTGTTCCGTGCTTATTTCTGTGCTTTCCGGCCTGCCGCCCATGTCTCCGCGCATATCTCCGAAGCCATCAATCCTATTCTGTTCCTCTCCGGTATTCTGCGCTCCGTCACTGCTTTGATCTCTGCTCTGTCCGCGCATTCCGCGCTTTTCATGGTTTGTTCCCTGCGAGATTTCAGATTTTTCTTCATTCATTTCTTCTGACATCTCCGGCGGCATTCCCTGCCGTTTTCCATTAGTTCTGTCCGGATGTTCTCCGTCCATTTCCGGCGGTTCTCCATTCATTTTC
>JAUNPN010000020.1 GCA_030536655.1 bacterium
AAAGGACGACGTTGCTAAGTTAAAACATGATGTCACCGACTTACAAAATTCGCAAGCGAGATTGGAAAGCAGGGTGAACGAAATTGATCAAAGAACACTGGAAACACAGTTATCGGTAGAAACCTCACTTAATAAATGTATTATTGCATTGTCTGACGGCTACAAAATGAATGTAGCTACATTCAAAACAAAGAATTTTGATAAAATAGAATACGATTCAAATGTAGCAATGCTCACTGCTAAAGAAAACTCAAAATCAATCATCGAATTAAGGGCTGAGATAACAGCTCTTAAGAAAATCATGTTGGAGCAACAAACTGCCGCATAAAATCTGATTAAGGAAGCAACAATAATGGACGAAAAAACAGAGCTTGAAAGAGCAATCGAAATTCTTAACAAGCACGACTATGTTGCAGTTCCGGTCACAAAAGGGCAGATGTGCCTTTGTGACGGCTGCACTCTTGACGTTGCAAAATGCAGATACAACTCGATAGGTCACTCCTGTCAGAATTTGCAGTGCTTGAATAAATACATAAAGGAACAGATTGATTATAAAGAAATTATCTCACATATAGAATAGGTATATTATGGATTACAATTTAATTCTCGAAGAAATCACAGCCAAAGTAAAGGCAGAGGCAAAGCGGCTAGGAACAGCCATCCCTTATATTCCGGCGGAGGATGGCAGGTACAGGGACGCGGAAAGCATATACTGGTGGACGAACGGCTTCTGGGCGGGACTTCTATGGCAGCTTTATCACGCGACAGGCGAGGAACTCTTCCGCGCAGCCGCAGAAAGCTCTGAAGAGCGGCTCGATGCAGCGTTAGACGGTTTTGAAAACATAGACCATGACGCAGGCTTTCTCTGGCTTCATACCTCAGGTGCGAATTACCGCCTGACCGGAAACAAGCGTTCGGAGCGCAGGACGCTTCATGCCGCCGCAACGCTTGCGGGACGATATAATCCGGAGCTTGAGATTATACGCGCATGGGACGGTCAGTGGATTAAGGGCTTCGACACAGCCGGCGCGGCAATCGTCGATACTCTGATGAATCTTCCGCTCCTCTACCTTGCATCAGAAATAACAAATGACCCGCGCTTTAAGAAAATCGCAATGCGCCATGCGGACACAATGCTCAAATACATGGTTCGTCCGGACGGTTCTTCAAATCATCAGATTGTGTTTGACATAAACACCGGGGAACTGATTGCCGAGCCGGGCGGACAGGGTTACGAAAGCGGTTCTTCATGGTCCCGCGGGCTGTCGTGGGCAGTATACGGCTATGCGCTTTCTTATCGTCACACAGGCAGGGAGCATTATCTTAACGTGGCTAAACGCTCTGCCGCATATTTCATGGCAAATACCGCTCTTACCGGCTATGTTCCGCTTGCGGACTTCCGCGCGCCGAAGGAACCGGTGTATTACGACACAACGGCAGGCGCTGCTGCCGCCTGCGGACTGCTTGAAATAGCCGGACATGTGAAAGAAAATGAAAAAGCTTTTTACATTGAAAGCGCGGAAAAGCTGCTTGAAGCGATGGACGAAAAATGGTGTGATTACAATCCCGAAACAGACGGAATCCTTAGCGGCGGCAGTGTGAGTTATCACGCCCCAAATCATCATGAAAAGATAATCTACGGGGATTATTTCTATACTGAGGCTGTTTTAAGATTTCTGCGCAAGGATTTTCTCATCTGGTAAAATTATAAAAAGAGGGTGTTACCGCAAAAACAATTCTGCTGTAACACCCTTTATATTTAGAACCTATCTGTAAATTAAGCGCATTTTGCCTGCTGATTTTCCGCCGTGTTGCCGGAAAATCCGACTTTGCAATATGCTCCTTAATTACAGACATTCTCTTAATCTGAAGGTATTATCACAAGTCTAAATGAAATACTGCCGTCAGATTCCTTTATATTTGCACTGTACCATATTCCTTCTCTGTCGAACTGCCCCAAAAGATTACGCATATCCACAGTATTTATCATATAATAGTTTTCGTAAACTCCGCTGACAAAAACGTCAACCAATTCCTGAACACGCGCCGCATCCTTTGACTTAATGGATACCATCGAGCTTAAAGGCGCATATGCGGTCACATTGCTATTTGTATTATCCATTTCGCTGTACGCAATGGAATAATCAAGCGCGTCAAAATTTTCCTCTGACGGTTCTTCCGTTGCCGCCAGAGCAACATATTCGTCCGGCACAGACCTTGCGCGTTCATCTATCGAATATGGGGCAGGCTCTGCCGCCCTCCCGATAATTTTCTCATCGTTTTTCTTGTCAGCCGGTGTTTGTTCCGGAACTGTTTCCGGCACTTCTGAATTCACGGAAGCCTTCTCTCCATCCGAATTCTTTGCCGCAGGCTGTGCATCGGTATTCGGTACAGGAGTCGAATCTGTCCTGATGTTCTCCGTTGCTGACGGTTGCGGCGCAGGCGAAGTCACAGGCAAATCCTTATTTCCGGCAGGTTCTGCACGGTTAGAAGATGCAGATTCAGCCGCCGTATTGGTTTGTTTCCCCGAAGAAGCCTCTGAGCTGCGTTTTGCGGCAGACCCGGACTTTGAAGGAACCGCTGCAGGCGATGATAATGGTTTCGGCGTTTGTAATACGGGCGCATCGGTCGTTTTAACCGCTGCGTCCTTTTCATGCGCAGGCTGCGCACTGCCATTTAAGGCCTCCGGCTCTGCGGCTGCATGGTCATCAGCAGTTTCATGAGCCTCATCATCACGAATATCGGTTATTCTTTCTTCGGTTATAACACCGCTGCTGTCATTATTCATTTTAGACAGAAGCATATCCGCGTTCATACCCACACCGATAGTCAACACTGCGCAGGCTGCAATCGCGCCGTATCGGTAAACATACGGCTTTGAACGTCGGGCAAAACGCCTTATCATTGATTCCCCGGCAAGCTCGGCGTCCAGCCGTGCATTGACGTTTTCAAGGAAATCACTTGGGGGGTCGATAGGAGGAAGGCTGTTAACCGTACCCAGAATTGAGCGCATAAATACCAAATCCGCATTACAGCCTTCACACATTTCCGCGTGCGTTTCAAGCTCCCGCATATCCGCATCGGTTAAATCCGCATAGTTATCCAGCATCTGCGCAAACATATCGCAATTCACAGGCATCCTCCTTTCTGATTTCTATTCTGCCCATACCTCGGGCAAAGCTTATCTTCCCCGCTTATCCTATACAATATATCCTATACATTTATTTAGACGATTAACATTCAAAAAAGTTCCATTTTCTCCGATAATTTTTTTTTAAGCGCATTCCGCGCGCGGTTAAGCCTTGACTTCACCGTTCCGTGCGGAATGGAGAGTGCGGCTGCCGCAGCCTCATATGAAAGCCCCTCAATGTCACAGAGAGTAATTACAGCGCGGAAATCCGGATTAAGCGAGGCTATTCCCTCACGAACAGCCCTTTGGCGCTCGGTAAGCTCCAGAGCCTCCTCCGGAGTGGGTCTGTCGTCCGCAAGCTCCGACAGCGGGCTTTTTTCCTCCTCATCGGACGGGTAAATACTGATGGTTCTCGCCGTGCGCTGCCGCTTTCTGAGCATATCGTTGCATATATTCGAGGTTATTCGGTAAATCCATGTTGCAAGAGAGGACTGCCCCTTGAAGGTTCCTATGCTTTTATAAACCCTGACAAAAACCTCCTGCGCAGCGTCAAGCGCGTCCTCACGGTCGCTTAACATTCCATAGGCTATGTTAATAACCTGTTTTTCATATTCTCTCACCAGCTCATTAAAAGCCTCCCTGTCGCCTTTTTTCAGGAGCGGAACAAGCTCGGACATCCTCTCACCTCCTTCTGAAAAATCCCGATATATAAGCTGCATTAAGTAATCTATATTAATAATGTACTCAATGCAGCAGGATAATTGAATAAGTTCAAATAAGAATACACAGAACTTATTCAATTATATATAGCCGGAGCTGTTCACATTTCTATTCTGTAAATTTTAATTATTTTTACACATACATATATATTTTATCACATTTTCCGCTTAATTTCAATGTATAAATTGTAAACACTTTTGTTTTGACATAAAAATTTCTTTTCAGCATTTCATACTAATCCTATATGTTAACCCGTTATTATACCATTTTATTACCTTCAAAGTCAATAAAAGAATAAGTAAATTTTACATGAAATTTTAACGTTAATTTTATCTAAATATTACAGAAAAAATCCATTATTTAAAGTTTTTAAAAAAATATGTTGACAACCATTGGGCATAGTGTTATAATATGCCTATATTAATTCCTACGAATTACATAGGTTTAATAGGAATTAATTATTATTGGTATTACAAAATTAAAGGAGGCTATAAAATAATGCAAAATAACAACGTACATCAATTAAGCTGCGCCGACTGCGGAGTATTAAACTGTGCATCACGCGCTTCAAAATATCCCGAATTCTGTCCCACCAAAGCACTTAACGAGGATGAACTTAACAAGGTTGTTGAGCTTTATACCAAAAACAGGGTGAACCGCAGGGTTGCGGCTGCGTCTGCTCAAGTAGAGGGTGCTTTTTACGGAAAGGCTTCGCGTGTCGAAGAAATAATCCACTTTGCGCGTAGGATCAGCGCGAAAAAGATTGGTATTGCCACCTGTGTCGGACTTATAGAAGAAAGCCGTATATTTGCAAAAATCCTTCGCCTTAACGGCTTTGAGGTTTACGGAGTCGGATGCAAGGTCGGTTCAGTGAACAAAACAAATATCGGCATTGACAAAAAATACACGTGTGTTACCGGACCGGTTATGTGCAACCCGATTATGCAGGCAAAGCTTCTTAATAAAGAGAAGGTGGATCTTAATGTTGTCGTAGGACTTTGTGTCGGTCATGACAGTCTGTTCTACAAATATGCCAACGGTCTTACCACAACTCTTATTACCAAGGACAGAGTATTGGCGCACAACCCTGCCGGAGCGCTTTATCAAACAAGAGCGTACTACAAGCATTTGCTTGCGGCGCCTATATCGGAGGAGGAAAATTTATGAAAAAGAAAAATCTTATAAAGCAGTATTTCATTATACTGCTGCCGGTTTTATCTGTAACCGCAGCGATAATTATTGCTCTTTTGCTTCCGGATTCACGCAGGCATCAGACGGCGGCTCATCCTTATTTTGCATTTCTGCTGACCGGCATATTAATAGCTTACATAACTGCGGTAATTATCGGAATATTCAAAAAGGCACAGCTGAAAAAGATCACCGATAAGGCTCCGCTGCTTGCGGCGGCAGTATTATTTTTTAACATACTGAATATTGTAACGGTTAAAACAGCTTTGCTTCCTGTTTTATACTTTCCGTCTCTTGACAGAGTTATCGGAGCATTATTCGAGGATCGCTCGCTCATTATTAAGTGTGTACTATATTCATCGAGAATACTCATCACAGGAGTTATCGGCGGCGCAGCAGCAGGCTTTTTTATGGGCGTAGGAATCGGCTTCAGCAAAAAAATAAGCTACTGGATCAGTCCTATCATCAGAATATTGGGACCTATCCCCTCTACGGCATGGATTCCTATTGTTCTGATCGTCTTTCCGACAGCTTTATCGGCAAGTGCGTTTATCATAGGAATCGCAGTGTGGTTTCCGGTTACTGTACTGACCTCAAGCGGAGTTTCCAACGTAGAGAAGTCTTATTTCGAGGTTTCCTCCACTTTGGGTGCAAAATCAATCACACAAATTTTCAAGGTAGGGGTTCCTGCCGCAATGCCGTCTATCTTTCAAGGACTGTTCAACGGTATCTGCGCATCATTTATCACTTTGATGACTGCTGAAATGATAGGCGCAAAATACGGTATCGGCTGGTACGTCAACTGGCAGAAAGACATGATGGTTTATTCAAACGTGTATGCAGGACTTGTTGTTATCGCCGTTCTGTTCTATCTGATTATTACGGTTATGTTCAAATTACGCGACAGGGTTCTTGTATGGCAGAAGGGGGTTATAAAATGGTAGGACAGATTGAGTTTAAAAATGTAAAAAAGAGCTTCAGAAAGCCTGACGGTGAAATTGTCAACGCTCTCAACGGAATAAAGCTCACCGTAAATTCAGGTGATTTTGTATGTCTTATCGGACCGTCCGGCTGCGGAAAATCAACGCTTCTCAGATTGCTTGCCGGACTGGATACTCCCACGGACGGTGCTATCTATTTAGACGGCGAAAAGATAGAAAAGCCGAGCAGCGACCGCTGCCTTATGTTCCAGAACCACACTCTTTTTCCGTGGCTCAATATTTATGACAATATAGCTTTCGGTCTGCGCGTCAGAAAGATATATAAGGAAAAAAAATCACTGGCGGACGATATGATTAAGCTTGTGGGGCTTACAGGCTTTGAAAAATCCTTCCCTCATCAGTTGTCGGGAGGAATGTGCCAGAGAGCATCTCTGGCAAGAGCCTTGGCGGGACGTCCGAAAGTTCTGCTTTTAGACGAACCTTTGGGAGCATTAGACGCTTTTACAAGAATGAATATGCAGGACGAACTGCTTAACGTACGGGAAAAACAGAATACTACCATGATTATGGTTACGCACGATGTAGATGAGTCAATATACTTATCCGATAAAATTGTGGTAATGTCAAGCAGACCCGCAAAAGTCGAAAAAATTATCGATGTAAAGCTGCCGCATCCCCGCGACCGCAACAACCCTGAATTTATCCGTTTAAGAAACGATATTCTTAAGGTTTTACATTATGCAGGAAACGAAAAGGATCCTGAATATTACATATAAAAGCATAAAGGAGATTTATCATGAAATTAAAAAACATTATTTCAATCATTCTTACCGTATTTATTTTTGCCGGACTGACCGGCTGCGGAAAAACCAAAACCGCTGATAACACAGCTTCCGCAGGCTGCGGTGACGACTATGTATTAAAAATAGGCGAAGCGCAGGGTGCGCTGTGTCATGCTCCGCTTCAGATGGCAATGGAATTAGGCTATCTTGATGAGGAAGGCGTCAACTGGGAGCGTGTAGATTTCGGAAAGGGCGATATTCAGTCCGCACTCGGAGCCGGAACAATTGACGCAGGCTTTGGTTTGGTTGGTAAGTTCATACAGCCGATAGAGAACGGACTTAACATGGTTATAACTTCAGGCATGCATACAGGCTGCACAAAAATTTTGGTACGCGCCGATTCGGGCATAAACTCTATAGCCGATTTGAAGGGAAAAACAATCGGAGTAAGCTCTCTTGCAGGCTCGGAGGCTGTTACCGCGAAACGCGCATTGTATGCAGAGGGCATAAACATTTCCGCTGACAGCAGCGAAGTAAACTTTGTCGTTTACGGCACCAACGACCAGCCTATTGCTTTGCTCAACGGCGCTGTGGACGCGATAGCTTCTCCGGATCCCGTTGCCTCAACCTCCGAAGCGGAATACGGCTTTGTCACATTGCTGGATACAGCCGTTACCGAGCCGTACGCAAGCGAATACTGCTGCGTAAGCTTCGTTTCCGCCGAGGTTGCCGAGGAGCATCCGCTCGTAGCAGCCGCATTTACAAGAGGCGTACTCAAAGCCTCCGCATGGGTAAGCGAACATCCAAAGGAAACAGCTCAAAAACAGATTGAAAGCAAATATGTTTCAGGCGATGCCGATTTTAATGCTTCAGTTTTGTCAAGCTACAAATTCATTCCCAGTGTACAGGGAGGATATGACGCGTTGGTAAATGTTTCAAAGGATCTTCAGAAAATAGGAGTTCTTAAAGCCGCTACCAATATTGATGAAATGATAGAACGCTCATTCGCTTTCTTTGATGATGTACCTGATTCGTATACACCTTCAGGCGAAAAGGTTGCTTCCTCTAATACTGCTGCCGATTGCTGCTCATAAACAAATAAAAGTGCTGATTCCGATTTCGGTTTCAGCACTTATCCAAACCGAAACGGAACAATCATATTGATACCAATCGCAATAACAATTCCGACAGCTGTCATTATTACCGTTCTCCTGACCGACTCACGCCTGAGAACAATCACTCCGCAGACAAAAATCGCTAATTCCAATACTGAACGTATATCAAAATATATCCAACCGTACACAAACGTCATATTGAAAAGCATAGCAATAATTCCCGCCGAAATAACAAGCGATATTTTTCCGCTGCCCTTAGCATACCAGCAGATGAAAGCCAGCAAGGGTGAAATGACAGTAAATCCGCCCCATACCATAGCATAGCTCAGCGGAAAAAATCCTGCTATAAATGTTGAATATGTATAATAGCTTGCAAGCATTCCCACGAAGAATAAAAACACGTTCACAGCCGCTCGCCCCGGCGATACGCTGTAAACTGAAATACACACAGCAAGAAAAACCCATACGGCAAACCGTCCGAAAAAGTTTGTAAAATCCAAAAGCTCTATGACAAACGGTAATCCATTCGAAGGTGGGCAATCCAAATATTTTGAAATAATACCCAGTGCGATTCCAAAAAGCATAACACCTGCTGTATTAAGGATTTGTCTTTTTACAGAAATTTTATTTTCCACACACCTGATTCTATTCAAGAAATCAAACATACTCTTCTCCTTTAATGGTCACATCGTTCACCTATCAATTTGTTTTCTTTTCGCAAAACAAGTACAGTACTGATTATATCAAGTATCGAAATAACCTGCATTACATAATGAATTTTCGATATTTTCTCATCGTTTTTTGTCTGTCTGTTCAGATACCTGATATAGCACCAGCCAATACAGCCGCTTTGAAAAATCATAGTACAGGTTATTGTAATCGGGAGTGGAAGTACAGCAATCAAAAATCCCCTTGAAGCAACCAGCAGAACAAACCACACAAAAAGACTATAGAGAAAATTTATAATATAAAACGGAATTGTACCATACTTCAATAGTCTCCAACCGCTTTTTACTTTTTCATATTCCCCTCGCTTACAGGCCTTTACAGCCATTGCAACACTGACCCAACCGACAGCCAATACCGACAAAATTATTATAATATAAAACAACACAAAAACCATAAGTGACTCTGTTACATCTTTCTCAATGATACCCAATGATGGCACTGCAATACTTAACAGTAGATGAAGATACATTCCACACAAAAAAATTTTAGCTGATTTCATAATATCCCTCATTTCTTTATGATTTTTTTCAGATAAACCATATCAACAAGCTGTTTCCCGCATTCAAAAATCGGGTGGTCGTAGTTGTCGGTAAAAAAGTTCTTTATTACGTGTGACCTTTGAAATCCGCATTTCTCATAAAACGGAACCGTCAGCGGACTGTCGCCTGTGCCGACCGACAAGCATGAATATTTATCCTTGAATCTGTCTGTAACAAACTCAATCAATTTCCTTCCGTAACCCATTTTTTGATACTGAGGTTCAACTGCAATATTTTTAATTTCTATATTCCCATCGCCCTCATCGGTTACAATACAAACCGCCTTTACGCCGTTATCCTCCAAGACAAACATGGTCCCCCGTCCGATATAGCGGTCAATCATATCCTCCTGTTCATCCGCAAGCAGCAGCAGGCGGATATAATCCTTTTTGTTATTAACTGCTTCAAATATTTTCATAATTTACATTCAAACTGACAACAATAAGACTCTTTGATTATATAATTCCACTTCAGTACAACCTTCTGTATTCAAGCATATATTAATTCCCTTTAAAACCATTTTTTACGGCAACATAGCGAATATGAGGCATATCCACACCTCTGTAGTGTTTTATAGCGCTGTCCGCTGCTGTCATACCATTTTTTACAGCCACCTTCTGAGATGCAATATTCGTATCTCTGATAATAGAACAAACCTCTCCGCTGCCAAGCACTTCAAACGCGTATTTTTTGCATGCGGCGGCTGCTTCCGCGGCATATCCTTTATGCCAATATTCGCGTTGAAAAAGATAGCCTATCTCCAAAACCTCCTTATCCTTCCAAGGCTGCATCGTAAGACCGCATTGCCCGATCATTTCGTCTGTTTCTTTCAGAATTACCGCCCATAAGCCAAAGCCCCACTTTTGATAGCGTAAAATCTGTCTGTCAAGCCACTCCTGCGCTTCAGCGTTACTAAAAGCGCCCTCGTAAGCATACATTGTTTCCTCATCCTGCAATATTTTACATAACGCTTTAAAGTCACCTTGGTTCATTTCACGCAAATACAGTCTGTCTGTTTCCGGGAACATATCTGTCTCCTCTCCATTTTCTATCGTTAATATAATTCCGCCGCGCCTTGAACGTATACACCGTAACTGTAATTATTATAACATACAATCCTTCTTTCTGCAAGATATTTTTCCTTTTCTGCGGCAAACAAAGGCAAAAAAACTTTCTATTTACATTTAAATAAAAATATGTTATAATATATAGTAGAAAAGTTAAATTTTACGAGGTAAAACCAAATGAAAAACATGAATGACGAATATGCGGAGCTACTGTATGACGCAGTTTTGCAGCTGAAAACCCCCGATGAATGCCGCAGGTTTTTCGATGATTTATGCACCATCTCGGAGCTTCGCTCAATGAGCCAGCGCATGGAGGTCGCAATGATGCTTTACAACAAAAGGGTCTACACCGATATTGCCGAAAAAACCGGCGCTTCCACCGCGACAATAAGCCGTGTCAATAAATGTCTGAACTACGGCACGGATGGGTATAATATAGTATTGAAAAGACTCAAAAGCAAGGAGAAAAGCGATGACAAGCTATAATGACTTTGCATATATATATGACAGGCTGATGCACCGGGATATAAATTACGAACGTATTGCGGACTATATCGAAAACATCTTCACGCGTTACGGAATTTCCCCGGAGCTTGTCTGCGACCTTGCCTGCGGCACCGGGAACATCACAATCCCGCTTTCAAGGCGGGGCTACGACATGACCGGCATTGACCTTTCGGAGGATATGCTTAACGTTGCCCGCGGCAAGTCGGAAGGGCTTGATATACTCTATCTGTGTCAGAATATGGCGGACATCGATCTGTACGGAACTATGGGCGCGTTTCTGTGCATGATTGACGGCATAAACTATATGATTACGCCTCCGTCGCTGCTGAAGCTGTTCACACGGCTCAAAACCTGCTTCATGGATCCGGACGCGCTGCTTATATTCGATATAAGCTCACGCTATAAATTACGTTCTGTTATCGGAAACAACACCTTTATCCATTCCGAAAACGATGTATTCTATTCATGGCAGAATACCTATTCCGAAAAAAACAGTCTTTGTGATATGCTTCTGAATTTCTTTGTAAAAGGCAGAAACGGCTATGAGCGCTTCGAAGAACGGCATATTCAGCGCGCATACTCGGTCAGAGAGCTTACATTTCTGCTGAAAAAGGCAGGCTTCTCAATGATTGATACATACGAGGCAATGACATTTGACAAGCCGAATCCCGAATCCGAGCGAATCGTATTTGTATGCAGATAAAATAAAGGGTCGGTTTTGGAAAAAAATCCTTGAAAAATCCTATAATTCCTTGATTTCCGCTTGGATTTATGGTATAATTATATAGTGAGAAAAGATGATAACAGGAGGAAAATATGGCAAAAAAATCAAGAGAAAAAGAGCTTGATATGTCCGTAATCGAAAATCAGAAGATTGTTGATGTAGACCTCAATAAAGAAATGCGCAAGGCTTATATTGACTATGCAATGAGCGTTATCGTAAGCCGCGCGCTGCCTGATGTGCGTGACGGTCTTAAGCCTGTTCACAGGCGAATCCTTTACGATATGTATGAGGGCGGTCTTTTATATGAAAATGATTTCCGTAAGTCTGCCACCACCGTCGGTGACGTACTCGGTAAATATCATCCGCATGGTGATGCGTCGGTTTATGACGCAATGGTTCGTCTTGGTCAGTGGTTTTCTCTGCGCTATCCGCTTATTCAGGGCAAAGGCAACTTCGGCTCCATCGACGGCGACCCCCCGGCTGCTTACCGATATACCGAGGCAAAAATGTCCAGGATTTCCGCGGAAATGCTGACCGACATAGAAAAAGAAACAGTTGATTTCGTGCCTAACTTTGACGATAAGCTTTTGGAGCCGGATGTGCTTCCTTCACGCTTCCCCAACCTTCTCGTAAACGGAAGCGCGGGTATCGCAGTAGGTATGGCGACCAATATTCCGCCGCACAACCTTTCCGAAACGATTGACGGTATTATAGCTTGTATTGACGATCCGGATATAACGCTTGACGAGCTTATGGAATATATTCCCGGTCCGGACTTCCCTACCGGCGGCATCATCATGGGAAGAGGCGGCATACGTAAGGCATACGCTACAGGCAAAGGAAAAATCACGCTGAGGGCAAAGGCTGAAATCGAAGAAACCTCGAACGGCAAGACAAGAATTGTGGTTTCCGAAATTCCGTACAAGGTCAATAAGGCGGAAATGGAGAAGCACATCAACTCACTTATGCGCGACGGCAAGCTCGAAGGCATTTCGTCTACAAGAGATGAATCCGACGAGAATATACACTTCATTATCGAGCTTAAGCGTGAAGCCAACGCTAATGTCGTTTTAAACAACCTTTACAAATACACACAGATGCAGGATACCTTCGGAATAATACTTCTTGCCCTCGTTGACAAGCAGCCGAAAATTCTTACACTGCGTGAAATGATCGACCACTACATTGCTCATCAGGAGGACGTTGTTTCGCGCCGCCTGCAATTCGATTTAAGAAAGGCAAAGGAGCGCGCCCACCTGCTTGAGGGCTATAAGATTGTTATCGACTTCATGGATGAGGTTATTAAGATAATCCGTAATTCGCGAAACATTCCGGAGTCCAAGCAGGCATTAATGGAGCGCTTTGAGCTTGACGATTTACAGACGACAGCAATCGTTCAGATGCAGCTCGGACGTTTATCCGGCATGGAGCGTATAAAGATTGAGGAAGAATATGACGGTCTTATCGCAAAAATTGCAGAGCTTGAAGAAATTCTCGCAGATGAATCAAAGATACTCGGTATCGTGCGCGACGACCTGCTCGCAATAAAGGAAAAGGCTCAGAGCGGAAGATTCACTGACGAAAAGGGCGATGCAAGACGCACAGAAATCGCCGTAAACTTCAATGATGTTGAAGATGAAGATTTAATTGAAGAGGTTGACTGCGTTGTCACAGTTTCACATAACGGCTATATAAAGCGTATGCCGACCGATACCTATAAATCACAGCGCAGAGGCGGCAGAGGAATTACGGGCATGACCACCCGTGAAGAGGACTTCGTTGAGGGAATGTTTACCACCTCAACTCACCAGAACATACTGTTCTTCAGCACACGCGGCATTGTATACAAGCTCAAGGGCTATCAGATTCCGGAAGCAACCCGTCAGGCTAAGGGAACAGCCATTGTCAATCTGCTCCCGCTCGAATCGGGCGAAAAGATTACGACCGTATTTGCTGTTGACGATTTTAAAGATGATCATTACCTTACCTTCGTTACAATGAAGGGACTTATAAAGAAAACGCCTATGATGGAATTCTCTCGCATACGTCAGATAGGTCTGAGAGCGATTGAGCTTGTTGAGGGCGATGAGCTTATCAATGTACAGCTTACCGACGGCTCACATGAGCTGCTTATCGCTACGCATAACGGTCTTTCCATCCGCTTCAGCGAAAACGACGTGCGCTCTATGGGACGTACCGCACGCGGAGTTAAGGCGATAACGCTCTCCAATGATGACTTTGTTATCGGCGCGGTTGTTATCATGGAAAATGAAAAGCTGCTTGCAATAACCGAAAAGGGCTTCGGCAAAAAGACCGATTACGGCGAGTACCGCATACAGACAAGGGGCGGAAAGGGTATATTTACCTATCGTCTTACAGACAGAACCGGTAAGCTTGCGGGTATCAGGGGCGTTAATGACGATAATGACATTATGCTCATAACCTCGGACGGAGTTCTCATTCGTATGCATACGGACGAGATAAGCACCTACAGCCGTCAGACGCAGGGTGTACGTCTTATAAAGCTGAATGACGGTGTGAACGTATACGGCTTTGCAAAGACAGACCGCGCAGAGGACGAGGACTCTTCCGCTGATCCGGAAACCGCGGAAGACAACGATGCGGCTGAGAATGGCACAGCCGAAAATGAATAAGGACAATTAAGGAGAATATTTATAAATGAAATTTCTGTTAAAAATAGCGGCAATTGCTGTAATGTCAGTGACACTTCTCACCGCCTGCGGCAAGGCGCCGTCATCCGAAAACACAGCAGCGGCGAACAGACCTACCGCTATTCCGGCACAATCCGGGGATATTGACCCGGCTCTGCTAGAGAACAAGGACAATATAACAATCACACTTACAAACGGTGATGTAATCAAGGCGGAGCTTTATCCTGACGTTGCACCGATTACGGTTGAAAACTTCGAGAAGCTCATAAACGAGCATTTCTATGACGGACTTATTTTCCACCGCGTTATTGAGGGCTTCATGATCCAGGGCGGCGGCTATGATGAAAATAACGTTCAGAAGGAAGCTGATTCAATCAAGGGCGAGTTTGCTTCAAACGGAGTTACAAACGACTTAAAGCATACAAGAGGCGTGCTGTCAATGGCAAGAACATCAGTTCCGGACAGCGCGTCAAGCCAGTTCTTTATAATGCATGAGGACGCGCCGCATCTTGACGGCGAGTACGCCGCATTCGGCAAGGTGACAGAGGGAATGGATGCAGTAGACAAGATTGCTTCAGCTCCGACAGACTCTCAGGATAAGCCGATTACACCGGTTGTAATACAAACAATTACATTGGACGAATAATAACCAATCTCTAAAAACACAACGAAAGGAATAACTACAATGAACATTGAAATCGAAATGGAAAACGGCGGTATCATTTCCGCGGAGCTTTACCCGGAGGTCGCACCGATTACAGTGGAGAACTTTGCGGCGCTTATCGAGGAGAATTTCTTTGACGGACTTATCTTCCACCGCGTAATCCCCGGCTTTATGATTCAGGGCGGCGGATATGACGCTAAGGGCATACATCACGACGCCGCATCGATAAAGGGAGAGTTTGAAAGGAACGGAGTTAAGAATGACCTTAAGCATACAAGAGGTGTGCTGTCAATGGCAAGAACTATGTTCCCCAACAGTGCGTCCAGCCAGTTTTTCATTATGCATGACGACGCTCCGCACCTTGACGGTCAGTATGCCGCATTCGGCATGGTAACAGACGGTATGGACGTTGTTGACGAAATTGCTGAATCGCCGACAGATTACAACGATAAACCGATTGAGGATATGGTTATAAAAACCATACGCATTGTATAAATTTTATAGTAAAGGTGCTGCAAAACAAGTTTTTGCAGCACCTATTTGTATTCATAATGAGTCCACATACTGATAATTTTAATGGTATCATCAATAACTTCATACACCAACCGATGTTGTTTATTTATCCGTCTTGAATATAGTCCTGACATATCTCCTACGAGTTTTTCGTATGGCGGAGGATTTTGGAATGGATTTTCTCTGATTACATCAATCAACTTTTTAGCTTGACTATTAAGACTCGCCGACTTTAATTTCGGTATATCCTTATATGCCTTCTTTGTATATACTATCTTATACATTACCATTCAACCTCATTCTCAGGAATGCATTCATCTATAGGTGTATTTTTACCATCAAGTATTTCCTTACGAACCTTTGGATTATTTGATAAATATAGTGTTTCAAGCAATGCGTTATAATCCGCTTCACTGATTATTATCGCATTACCGTTTTCCGTACTGACATTTATAACATCACTGAATTCAACGGCTTGGTTTACATATAAAGAAAGATTTTCATGTAATCCTGTCATATTTGTGCTTGTCATAGTATTGCTCCTTTCTCTATTCAATCAATATAATAATTACCACTATTTTTATTATACCATAAAAAGCCGCTAAAAATCAAGCAGTTTAAAAGCTTTTATAATACTTTTCCGCATATACATTATAAGGCTGCCGTAAAGATTATCTTTGCAGCAGCCTTACCACTCATTTTATTATCTGAAATAATCAATACCGGCCTCAAAGAGCTTCTGATCCTTAATACCCGGCACATTTCCGGCAATGTTCTGACCGATTCTCTCGCTGTGTCCCATCTTGCCGAATACTCGTCCGTCCGGTGATGTGATACCCTCAATCGCAGCCGCTGAGCCGTTCGGATTCCAGTCAATGTTATATGAAGCCTTACCCTGCGGGTCAACGTACTGAGTTGCAATCTGTCCGTTTGCAGCAAGCTTGGCAATCATTTCAGGACTTGCCACAAAACGTCCCTCACCGTGTGATACCGCTATTGTGTGCATATCGCCTGTTTCAACATTGGCAAGCCACGGGCTCTTGTTTGACGCAATTCTTGTATATACCATTCTCGAAATATGTCTGCCGAGAGTGTTGAACGTAAGTGTCGGTGAATTTTCGTCCAAATCTCTTATTTCGCCGTACGGCACAAGACCGAGCTTAATCAATGCCTGGAAACCGTTACAGATACCGAGCATAAGTCCGTCACGGTTCTTAAGAAGATTCATAACCGCGTCACGAACCTGCGGATTTCTGAACGCTGTCGCAATGAACTTACCCGAACCCTCCGGCTCGTCACCGCCCGAGAAGCCGCCCGGAATCATTACAATCTGTGACCGGTCAATTCTCTTCTTCATTTCAGTCAGTGAGTATGCAACATCCTCGCCCGTAAGGTTGCGGACAACGAATACATCTGCCACACCGCCGGCTCTCTCGAATACTCTTGCCGTATCGTACTCGCAGTTTGTACCTGGAAATACCGGAATGAATACTCTCGGCTTCGCAAACTTGCTGTCCGCAATCGTAATTGTCTTTTTACTGTATGAATATGTTTCCGGCTCTGTTGTGAACTTGCCTGCCTTTGTCGGGAATACCTTTTCAAGCGGCGCTGTCCATGTCTTAACCGCCTCGTCAAGTGAAATAGTCACATCACCGATAACGATAGTCTTTTCAGCCTGAGTCTTACCAAGCTCAATAACCTCAGCCGGATTTTCGCCTGTCGCAAGAACTGCACTGTAATCTCCCGAAAGCTCAAGCATTATCGAGCCAATCGGAGCATTGAAGATAAGGCTCTTATCTATATCATCGGCAAACTTAAATCCAATCATATTACCGAACGCCGACTTTGAAACAACCTCCGCAAGACCGAAGCCCTTTACGGCTGTCGCCGATACAACAACTCCCAGCTCCTCAAGCGCGTGAACGGTTTCATACATATTCTTTAACGCATCCCAATCCGGAAGCTGATTATCGTCCATCTTTAACGGAAGGAGTACAACCGTTGAATCAGTACCTCTGAACTCCTGCGAAATAACCTTATCCGCCTTTGCCGGAGCAACCGCAAATGAAGTGAGCGTAGGCGGAACGTCAAGCTCATTGAATGAACCGGACATTGAATCCTTACCGCCGATTGCGGCAATTCCAAGCGCAAGCTGTGCCTTATACGCGCCGAGCAATGCCGCAAACGGCTTGCCCCAACGCTTCGGGTCGGTACCCAATCTCTCAAAATACTCCTGGAAGGTCAGGTAGATTGACTTGTAATCCGCGCCCATTGCAACCGCCTTTGAAACAGATTCAACAATCGCATATGTTGCACCATGGTACGGACTCCACTTTGAAATCTTCGGATTATAGCCGAAGGTCATAATTGTCGCACTGTTTGTTTCGCCCTTTAATACCGGAACCTTTGCAGCCATACCGTCTGTCGGGGTAAGCTGATACTTTCCGCCGAACGGCATTAATACCGAGCCTGCTCCGATTGTCGAGTCAAACTTCTCCGATAAGCCCTTCTGCGAGCATACATTCAGATCAGCAAGTGTTTCAAGCCACTTTGCCTTTACATCTTCAACAGGCTCAGCGTTCATAACGCACTCGCCCGGAAGCTCTACTTCTATATCTGTATTCTTTGTTGCGCCGTTTGTATTCAGGAAATCTCTTGAAATATCACACACAGTCTTGCCTCTCCATGTCATGACAAGTCTGTTTTCATTTGTAACAACCGCTACCTTTGTTGCTTCAAGATTTTCCTCATTCGCATAGGTAATAAATGTATCGGCGTCCTCTTCGCGAACTACAACAGCCATTCTTTCCTGCGACTCGCTGATTGCAAGCTCTGTGCCGTCAAGACCCTCGTACTTTTTCGGAACCTTGTCAAGATTAATCCTCAAGCCGTCCGCCAGCTCACCGATTGCAACCGAAACGCCGCCCGCGCCGAAATCGTTGCAGCGCTTAATCAAAGTAGTAACCTTATTTTCTCTGAATAATCTCTGGAGCTTTCTCTCAACAGGAGGATTACCCTTCTGAACCTCCGAGCCGCACTCAACCACAGATTCCTCGGTATGAGCCTTTGACGAGCCGGTTGCGCCGCCTATACCGTCACGGCCGGTGCGTCCTCCGAGAAGGATAATCACATCACCCTCGGAGGGAACCTCACGTATTACGTTCGCCTTCGGAGCCGCGCCGATTACCGCGCCGATTTCCATTCTCTTTGCAACATAGCCCTCGTCATAAACCTCCTGAACCTGACCCGTCGCAAGACCAATCTGGTTTCCGTATGAACTGTAGCCGGATGAAGCCTGTTTTGTAATCTTTCTCTGCATAAGCTTACCGGGAAGCGTTTCGTCAAGAGTCTTTCTCGGATCGCCCGCACCTGTTACGCGCATTGCCTGATACACGTATGAACGGCCTGAAAGCGGGTCGCGAATTGCTCCGCCGAGGCAGGTTGCCGCGCCGCCGAACGGTTCAATCTCTGTCGGGTGGTTGTGGGTTTCGTTCTTGAACATAATGAGCCAGTCTTCTTCCTTGCCCTCAACCTCAACCGGCATAACGATTGAGCAGGCGTTAATTTCCTCTGACTCGTCAATTTCCTTAAGCAGTCCCTTTTTCTTAAGCTGCTTCACAATAATTGTCGCCATGTTCATAAGGCAGATATTTCTGTCCGGCGAATAAAGCTCCGCCTTTGCAGCCTTGTATTCCTCATATGCTTCCGCGATTACATCGGAATACTTGCCCTCGTTGATTGTTACATTGTTAATCTTTGTTGAGAACGTGGTATGACGGCAGTGGTCGGACCAGTAGGTATCAATCATTCTAAGCTCCGTAACAGTCGGATTTCTTTTTTCGGTATCCTTAAAATATGCCTGACAGAACTTCAAATCATCAATATCCATAGCAAAGCCCATTTTGCCGAGGAACTCCTCCATCGCCGCTTCATCCATGCCGATAAAGCCTTCAACAACAGCAACATCAGCCGGATAATCCACCTTCATATCAAGCGATTCCGGCTTTACAAGCGACGCCTCGCGCGCTTCAACCGGGTTAATCAAATACTTCTTTGCCTTTGCAAGCTCCTCATCGGAAACCTCTCCGATAAGAACATAAACCTTTGCATAACGTACTCTGGGACGCTCCTTTGCGGTGAGGATTGAAATACATTCCTCGCATGACGCGGCCCTCTGGTCAAACTGACCCGGAAGAAATTCAACTGCAAATACTCTGCCCTCCGGAATATCGATTTTTTCATCATAAGCATTATCAACCGGCGGCTCCGAGAAGATAAGCTCTCTTGCAGCCGCATACTCATCATCGCTCATACCCTCCGCATCATAGCGGTTGATGATACGAACGTCCTTAAGTCCTGTCATTGAAAGATTTTCACGTAAATCCTCAAGCACCGACTTAGCCTCAATATCATTTCCGGCTTTTTTTTCAACATAAATCCGTCTTACGTTTTCCATCGTAATGTTTCCTTTCATATTAGCTTTCTGTAAAGTGAAAAAGAAGCAAGCTTATAACCTGAACTCCTTTCACCAATGCGTTTGGGGAAAGAGAAGCGGTGCTTATCTTTTTCCAAACTTATTTTTCACGTTTTCTATATATTTAATCCTTTCAGTACAGGTCTGTTATCATCGTCAATCCCAATCACCGCATACCCTGCATTGTCCAGCGTAAACAGCCGGCTCTGTTCAACGGACAGCCCAAGCAGATACGAAATAATATGGCGTGCTGTGCCGAGGTGCGTGACTACTGCGATATTCTGATTTCTGTGACTGTCAATCAGCTTCTGCATGAATAAATTAATGCGGTTCTGTACCTCCTCGGAGCTTTCTCCTCCGGGGATTTTATAGCCTGTCCAGTCCTCCTGCCATGCCTTGAACTCGGCGGGATACTGTGCCTTGATTTCATCAAACGTCATATCATCCCAGATACCGAAATCACGCTCTATAAGCGCAAAACTCATTATTACCGGCACACCCGGTCCGCGCGCGGCGGGCGGATTTATGGTTTCGATTGCCCGGTTCAGGGGACTTGAATATACAACATCAAGCTTAATATCCTTAAGTTTTTCCGCAAGCGTTTCCGCCTGTTTTATGCCGTTTTCATTAAGCGGCACATCCTTATGCCCCAAACATGCATGACGGATATTTGAATCTGTTTCCGCATGGCGGATTATATAGATATTGGTCAAGCTCACACCTCCAATTCAATGTGAATACACTTTTATTTTAACATATTTTCACGCGAAAATCAATACCTTTTGAAATTATTGTCACAGTTTTTGAAAAATCTGACTGCGTTCACTACGAACTATAAATAATCAGTGATTCCTTAAGCGTCAAACTCGGATTATGCCGCATTATTTATAAAATTGCAGGCTATTCTTTCCTTAATGCATTTTTTATTATCTCAGCCGAAAAAATATACCTGATTAGTATATTTTGACCGTTCCAAAAACCGTGTTTTTTTGCTTAAAAACCATTGACATTTTTATGCTTATGTGGTATGATATATTATAAGTGAATATGCAAATTTATACACAAATGTGTTAAATAATATCAATAACAAAACAACATATGCCTATATACATATGACTATGAAAGGGAGTTTTTTTAATGGAAAAGAAGAACATTGATTGGTCGGGTCTTGGCTTTGGCTATGTTAAGACTGACAAGAGATATGTTTCTAACTTCAGTAACGGCGCATGGGATGACGGCGCTCTCACCGAGGACGACACAATTACCATGAGCGAATGTGCCTGTGTTCTTCAGTATGCTCAGACCTGCTTCGAGGGACTTAAGGCTTACACAACCGAGGACGGCAGAATTGTCTGTTTCCGTCCCGACTTAAACGCAGAGCGTCTTGCAAATTCCGCAGCAAGGCTCGAAATGCCGGTGTTCCCCAAGGAACGCTTTATTGAAGCAATTAAGGCAGTCGTAAAAGCCAACGCGGCTTATGTTCCGCCGTACGGCTCAGGCGCCACATTATATATTCGTCCTTATATGTTTGGAATCAACCCGGTTATCGGCGTTAAGCCGGCTGACGAATACCAGTTCAGAGTATTCACCACTCCGGTAGGTCCGTACTTCAAGGGCGGCGCAAAGCCTATCACAATTAAGGTTTGTGATTTCGACAGAGCCGCTCCGCACGGAACAGGTCACGTTAAGGCAGGTCTTAACTATGCAATGAGTCTGCATGCAATCGTAACAGCCCACAAGGAAGGCTTTGACGAAAATATGTACCTTGACGCCGCAACGCGCACAAAGGTTGAGGAAACAGGCGGCGCAAACTTCATCTTCGTTACAAAGGACAACAAGGTTGTAACTCCTAAGTCGGATTCAATACTTCCGTCAATCACAAGACGCTCACTCATGTATGTTGCCAAGGAATATCTCGGTCTTGAAACAGAGGAGCGCGAGGTTTACTTTGACGAGGTCAAGGACTTTGCCGAGTGCGGCTTATGCGGTACTGCCGCAGTTATTTCTCCGGTAGGCAAGATTTATGACCACGGAAACGAAATATGCTTCCCGAGCGGCATGGATGAGATGGGTCCGGTTACAAAGAAGCTCTACGAAACATTGACAGGTATCCAGATGGGCAGAATCGAAGCCCCCGAAGGCTGGATATTCGAAATTAAATAAGCATTGAATGTAAAAAAGTTCTGCGGCAGTTTTCAGCCGCAGAACTTTTTTATTCTCATCATCTTCAGAAATCGTTCCGTTTCGGGGAGCGGTTTATAAAGCTCTTGAGCGCGTCAAGCCGCAGCTCTTATTATTTCACACTGAATTTATATTCCGTTACTGTGTCATACACTTCATTCTTCTTAAGCATCGGACCCGGATAATGCGAAAACTCCATCGCATTCGGAACGCACTGTGTTTCCAGACAGAACGCGCTGTGAACCGGATAATCCGCAGCACCCTTCTTATGTACGCCTGCCGGGAGAGCGTTTGCCGTGTAGAGCTGCATTGCGGGTTGGTCTGTGTAAACCTCCATCACAATACCTGTTTCCTCGCATACTGCCGCGGCAGCCTTTCTGTAGCCTCTGCCCGCTATCATATAGTTATGGTCAAATCCGCCGACTGCCTGCACCTGCCGGAAGTCCGCGTCAATATCCTGTCCGATAGGCTTCGGCGCTCTGTAGTCGAACGGCGTTCCGGAAACTGAAAGAACCTCGCCTGTCGGCATACACTCGCCGTCATTCGGCGTATAGAAATCCGCGTTAATCTGAAGCACCTGTCCTGTAATAAGTCCGCTGTCATGACCGCCGAGATTGAAATAGCTGTGGTTCGTCATATTGCAGAGCGTATCCTTGTCGCTTACTGCTCTGTAAGCAATTTTCAGCGCGTTTTCCTTTGTAAGCGTATACGTTACGGCAACGCTGAGACCGCCGGGGAAGCCCTCGTCACCGTCCTTTGAATACAGCGTAAGCGTAAGCGCAGGCTCCTCCAAGGTTCCGGTTTCATACGCGTTCCAAACCATCGCGTCAAAGCCCTTTACTCCGCCGTGAAGGCTGTTTGCGCCCTCGTTTATTCCAACGCTGTACTCAGTGCCGTTTATTGTAAATTTACCCTGCTTTATACGGTTTGCGTGCCTGCCGATAAGCGCGCCGAGGTAACCGTCATTTCTGAGATATTCCTCAAGAGTTTCACGTCCCAATACAACGTCAACCTTTTTTCCGTCCTTTGTTTCAACATTAAGGCTCCTTACAATTCCGCCGAGCGTGATAATCTCCGCCGAAAGTCCCTTTCCGTTATCGAGGGTATAGAGATAAACCTCTCTGCCGCAGCACGGCATTTTTCCGAATACTGATTTTGTTACTGACATTTCATTGCCTCCTGTATGCATTATATATCTTTATCTTATCATTTAAAGAATAATTTGTCAATATTATAGCAAAAAAAGATAAAAATTTATTCTATCAGTCCGTAAATTCAACCAAATTTTCCGCTTACTTCTTAACCCAGCCGTATTTTTCCATATCTTGAATTAACTGCGTGTTATCATCGCCGTAATACTCATACAGTATATCCCCGGCAGCCGGATAGTACCAGCTGTAATACCTGTCCAACAGTGCCTGCGCCTCCTGCGCGCTTTCTGCAAGTACCCCGTTCAGCCTTCTTCCTCTTATATAATCAATAATCGTTATATCCGTATTGCAGGAATAGCTTCCGTGCATGCCAAACATGTGAGAATCAATACCATAGGTATAAAGATGCTCATCCAATATATTTCCGAGCATTATCACAAACTGTCCGCGGGTCACATTTTTCGAAGTATCCACTCCGCCGAGATTGTCAAATATTCTCCTGAAGCTTAACGTAATTGCCTCATAGTTTTCACTATCGTACCAATCTCCGCAGAAATGTGAGAAAATATTATACACGTCCAAGACATTAACCGCGCCGCTTCTGTCCCCCGCATACATAACATCGTTCTTAAACAGGCGGTTCAGTATCAGGTTTATCTGCTCCGCGGTTATTTCATTATCCGGGTAAAACCTACCGTCTCCGCAGCCGTTCACCCCGCCAAGCTCCGCAATCAGATTCACATATCTGTCAAGCTCCGGCGCCGTATCGCTGAACAGCTTCTCCTTCACAGTATAATCGGCAAGAACCGTTGTTTCTCTTATCTCATCTCCATGCACATAAAATTCCTCCGGAGATTTCAGCTCCGAAAGCTGTTTGCTCCATTTTTCGGTTGCATAATCCAAATCCAGCCAGTATTCAAGCTCCGTTTTCCAGTAATCGCTCACCGCCATAATTGACCACTCTGTCTGAACGCTGTTTTCGCGCCGCTTATTCACCCTTGTATAAAGCGGAATAACAAACTCGCCCTGCTCCGCCGTAACAAGCCAGCAGTACCCGTCACAGTGAATAAGCTTCAGCCCGCTTATCCCCGTAAGCTCTGAAGCATTCAAAACCTGCGCGGTCTTATCAAAGTCCATAACATTGACATATCCGCGGGTGTTTTTATGTCCTTCCTCACTCTCCGCCGCCGTGCTGTAATAAAAGCTGTTTTCTCCGGTAACCGTAACACTTCCGTAGCCGCCGCCGTCCTCGATAAAGAAGTCAAGGCTTCTTATCTTATCGTTGTAATAGTCATGCCGCTTCATCAAATCGCCCGGCTGCCACGTCCTGTATTCGTCATAGCTGTTATACTCCGCCTGAGGCGACGCAATTTTATAGCACGTAAAGGATTTCGACGCGTCCCCTATCTCGTCAAGCTTTTTAATGCTTTCAAGCTCTCTGTTATTAAGATTAACATAGTCATAGCCTCTCAGTTCCTCGTAATCGTCACGCCGGGCTATGCTGGACTTGTACAGCAATTCCTTTATATCCTCACTGTCAAGCGTATTTTCGGCAAAAGCCGCCGGTATAACCGACGCCGCTAAAGCAATTGCCGCCGTATATGCAATTATCCTTTTCATAGTTATTTCCCTTTCTACGTTTTGTAGGTTGTTTAGTTTTTTTATAGGACCGCCGCAAAACGGCGGTCCCTTATACCGCTCAAGACGCGCTTACATACAGCGTCTTTGCCTCCTCCGGGGCATCGCAGAACATCATTATATAATACGTCTGCCCCTGCCGCATCGGAATATAAAAGCTCTGATTTGTAAGCTTCCTTTCACGCTCGTCATATACCGCCTCGTTCGTGTCCGCGTCATAAACCGCAAGCAGTATATCTCCTGTTCCCATGCTCACATACAGCTTTAAATCCCGTTCTGCCCTGAAATAATCGCTCATTACCGAATTACTCTCGTCAAATTTCACATTAAGTAAGTATGACGATGAAGGCATTGAAATTATTTTCGGCGCATTCGGCTGTACCGTTTCTTCCGCCTGAATTTCATCCTCAAGCTCATAGCTTTCCCGCTCAGTATTCTCTGTATCTGCCCTTTCATTCCCATACTCCTGAACCGCTGACGGAACATCTAACGATACTTCCGGCACAGCTGACGGTACTTCATTCAGCGACACAGCTGACGGTGCGGCTGACGTTACCGGCTCCGCAGGCGGCGCCGTACCTACCGACCACGAAATGGGCTCGCTGAGCTTTTCGCGAACGCTTTCCCTGACCTCCTCCGGCAGAACCTCCACAGCCGTTTCAAAACCGAATACCGTCAGAGATGACGCCGTGCATGCCGATATAAGTACCGCTCCCGCAATCCTCACAGCCGCGGACGGTTTTCTGAACCGCACGATATTCATCAAACGCTGCTGAATACTATCCTTCGGCGCAGCCATGGAGGTTGTGCAGGTCAGCCTTGATTTCAGCCCGTCCTCTATAACCGAGATAATCAGTCTGCCGTAATCCTTTCTGTCCTCCGGCTCCAGCAGCGCAAGAACGGACGCGTCGCAGCACTGTTCGCACGCCTGAGTCAGCTCGCGGCACAGCAGATGAACAAACGGATTGAACCAGTTCACACAAGCCGCGATTGCCGCCGCGAGAGAAATCCATAAATCGCAATGACGGTAATGCGTAAGCTCGTGCGCCATTATCATTTCAAGCTCTGTATCCGTAAAATCCCGCTCCGGAATCACAATGCGCGTATGCGCAAAGCCGTAAAGCAGCGGAGAATTAAGGCTGCCGCTTGTCCTCAGCTCAACCGCGCGCTTAATTCCAAGCCGCTCCCGCATCGAAAAGCATGCCTCAAGCAGTCTTTCGTCATAGCTCACGCGCGTAATACGCCTAAGCAGCTGCCTTGTGCGGCTGTAACCCACAGCCACCCGCGCAAGAGAAACCGCCGCTCCGGCGAGCCAAACGCATACCGTCAGCGCGGCAATACCCATTCCGGCGGAACGGGCGCCGACCGCCGCATAACCGGAGCCGGACGTATAGCCGGAAGCGCTTATAAATTCACGCGGAAGTCCGACCTTGTAAAACGCGTTTATTCCCAAAAGCTCCTGAAAAGGCACAAGCATTATTACTACAGCCGACGCCAGCATAATATAATGCATGACGATACAGTTCTTCTGCCGTTTGAACAGCCGTGACAGCAGATACATTATTGTTCCGGAAACATTCATAAGTATAAGATTATACAAAATATTTGTCATTTTATAACCTTTCAAACCAATTCTTTATGTCCTCAAGCTCCTCACGATTCGGCTGCTTTGCTCCGAACAAAGCTGTCAGCAGGCTTTTGACAGAGCCTTTGTGCATAGTGTCAAGAAACTCGCCGGTTTGTTCCTGCTTGTATTCCTCCTCGGTAAGCGCGGGAGTATAAAAATTGATTTTGCCTTCCTTTCTTACATGGAGAATGCCCTTATCGCAAAGCCGTTTCAGAAAAGTCTGCACTGTGGTAACCTTCCACTCGGTTTGAAGCTTGTCCATAACCTCGCCGCAGGTTATTTCTCCGTCATGCCTCCAGATAATCTGCATAAGCTCCATTTCAGAATCGGAAATCCTCATTATCTTCACCTTCTTTTGACTGCAATCATAATCTACACCACGTAGTTTATATATATTCTACACCATGTAAATTGATTTGTCAAGAGGTTTTTGATAATTTTTTTATTTTTTTCAGTAGCGCTCATTCATCCGCCGTTCCAAGTCCGAATAATCCGTTCCGCCGAGCTTATACACCGAGCTGTCCTTATCGCTGAAAGCACTGCTGCTCCGCCTGCGCCATGCTTCCTCATGCCGGTTTATCTTTTCCATCGTATCCAGCTTCTTTATTCTCAGATTTGCCAGTATTGACGCTATATATCCGCGGTTGCTCCTTCCCCTTGCGTCTGCCTGCTCCACAGCATAGGCTATTACATCGGGATTAAATTCGGACACCCATTCCTTCACTGCCCTGCATGTGCCGGGTCCTACAGCTATTCCGTAATCCTTTAAGAGTGAAATGGTTTTTGTGTAAGAATCATAATCATCATCCGAACTGAATGAGCCGTCGTCCGTAAATGACGAATGCGCGTCAGCGCATACTTTACTTTTCTTCTCTTTATCTTCCAATAACTTGGCTTCACTTACCTTTACTTTACTTTTCTTTACTTTACTTGTTGAAAAACCGCATACATTTTCATCGTCCGTGTATACATCTTCGTCAGAATCGTATACATTTTCAGTATTTGATGTATTCTTAAACTTTTCCGGCAATTCTTCAAGGAAATATTCCTCATGAACATTAATGCTCTTGCGGCGCTTAACCGCCTTGAGAAATTTCTGCTGAATATCCCGTGATGTAAGTATATGATACTTTTCATACATCTCCTTGTCAAAAAATCCCTTCTCGATCGCAAGGTTGACAACCGCAGCCGTTTTTTCCGGCTTCTTGCCGCAGCTGCCCGCAAAAAGCATAACATCATCCTCGTTCCATCTGCAATAATACCCCTCTTTGCGGCAGATAGACAGCATAAGCTCAAAGAGAATAACATAGCCCTCATCTCCAAATTCCGACCTTACCATGAGAAAGCCGTTGTCATGGTTCACATCACAAAGATAATACGGTAATCCATTATTAGTCATACAGTTCCTCCCTATCCCAAACATTTTATACACTGTTTTATATGATATTTATTGTAATATATTATACCATATTTTGTTCGTTTTGTCAAGAACATTTGTTTATTTTATTTGTAAATTTTTTATGACGAATTTTTGTGTGCATAAAAAGAGGCATACCGCAAAATTGTGATATGCCCCAAAAATTATCCCAGTATATCCGCAACCGCGCGGCGGCAGATTGCAACCGCCTTATCAATCTCCGGCTTCTCTATAATAAGCGGAGGATTAAAATACAGCACATTGCCGAGCGGTCTTAAAATCAAGCCGTATCGGAGCGCCCTTTTGTAAATCTCATAGCCTATACGCAGCCTGCTGTCAAAGCCC
The DNA here is from genome assembly GCA_030536655.1 of bacterium. Lineage (GTDB taxonomy): Bacteria > Bacillota > Clostridia > UBA1381 > UBA1381 > UMGS1958. Next base: position 28,125 of record JAUNPN010000020.1, read on the forward strand.
TGCTTTGTACGCTTGTCCTCCACAAGCTCTATCGCGTTAATCAAGCCTATATGGCGGATTTCACCGACATTTTTATGAGAGAGCAAAGCCCTGTTAAGCTCCTCATGCAGATATACCGCATTCTTTCCCGCCGTTTCAAGAATATTATCCTCGCGGAGAATTTTCTGAACCGCAAGAGCCGCGCTGCATCCGAGCGGATTTCCGCTGTAGGTATGGCTGTGCATGAATGCTTTTCCCTCGTTGTAATCGGCATAAAACGCGTCATAAATCTTATCCGTTGTAACAGTAATTGCCATAGGCATATATCCGCCGGTCAAGCCCTTGGAAATGCACATAATATCGGGACTTACTCCGGCATGGTCAAAAGCGAACATTTTTCCGGTTCTTCCGAAGCCTGTCGCAATTTCGTCCGCAATAAGCAGCACCCCGTACTCATCGCACAATTTTCTCAGCTTTTTAAGATACAGCGGCGGATAAATTCTCATACCCGCACTGCCCTGAAGCAGCGGCTCAACTATTACAGCACAGACTTCGTCCGCGTGCCGCTCAAACTCCCTCTCCGCCTGCTCAAAGCACTCGCACCGGCAGCAGTCACGGCATTGTCCGTAAGGACACCGGTAACAGTCCGGCGCCTCAATATGCACCGTATCCATCAGCATCGGCTTATATATCTTCGCGTACAAATCCATGCTTCCGACCGAAAGCGCGCCTATCGTTTCGCCGTGGTAGCCCTCAGTCAGGCACATGAACCTTTTGCGGCGCTCATTGCCCGTCTGATACTGATACTGGAAAGCAAGCTTCAGCGCGCATTCAACCGCCGCCGAGCCGTTATCCGAAAAATTAAATTTTGTAAGCCCCTCCGGCACTGTTTCCGAAAGTTCCTCACAAAGACGTATCGCCGGTTCATGAGTAAAATTAGCGAAAATAACGTGTTCAAGTCTGTCAAGCTGAGCCTTTACAGCCGAACTTATTTTCGGATTGCAGTGACCGAGCAGATTGCACCACCACGAGCTTACAATATCGATATACTCTTTACCCTCCTTGTCGTAAAGGTAAACTCCGCTTCCATGGTCAATGACAATCGGAGCAAGCTCCTCATAATCCTTCATCTGTGAACAGGGGTGCCAGATTTTTGCCAAATCCCGCTCCTGCCATTCCTTCATAGTAATTTCCATATTCAACCGCCTTTCCCGAATCCGCACTTTTTCAAACTTCCGAACCACTTTCACCAATGCGTTTGGGAAAAGAGAAGCAAGCAGGTTGCCGCTTTGAGGGGCGCAGTCGTACTCAATGTACTTCAAGCCCCGAAAGGCGGCAAGATGCGACGCTTATCTTTTTCCAAACTTCCGAAATGCTTTCACCAATGGCATTTGGGAACAGAGAAGTAAGCCTTCAAAACTTCCGCGTCAATATCCAGTTCCCTATCTCCGGCTTTCACCTCTGCAATTACCGGAATTTTTGTTATCTGCTCAATCATAGCTTTATTGTCGCGGTGCATTTCACTCTCCGGGTCATAATTGTTCAATATAATCCCCCTCACCGCTATCCCGCGGCTTCGGATATACCCGCAGGTGGTTACAGCCGAATTAATCGTTCCCAAGCCTCCGTCCGCAACAACAAGCGTGTCAAGTCCGAGCAGCTTTATAATATCCTCCAGAAAGATTTTCTTTGTCCCATCAAATCTTATCGGGCATACAATTCCGCCGCTGCCCTCGGCTGTCACAAAATCGTGCTTACCGCATACCGCTTTGAAATCCTCAAGCACCTTGTACTCCTCAACGGGATTGCCCTCGATACGCGCCGCGAGGTGCGGAGAAACCGCATTTTCATAGACGTAAGAAACCATGCTTTCAAGACTCTGATTAATCCCGGAAACGCGTTTTACATAGTCCGCATCTCCCGGCACAAGCCTGCCGTCAATATACTCCGCACCGCTGAGCGCAGCCTTGTAATACCCGGCATTTATACCCGCGTCGTGCAGCTTTTTAACGATTAATGCCGTGACATAGGTTTTGCCTATATCCGTTCCCGTTGCCGTAATAAATATTCCTTTGCTCATTCTGCCATTTCCGCCTTATATCCTAATTCTTTAATCATTTCAACGTCCGATTTAACCGACTCTCCTATAGTTGTCAGCATATTTCCGCTTATCGCCGCATTCGCGCCTGATTTAAAGCAGCCGCGCCCGTCATCGCCCAGAAGCCTGCGTCCTCCGGCAAGACGTATTGCCGCCTGCGGAAGTATGAAGCGGAAAACCGCGCAAATCCGCCTGACCTCATCATTTGCAAGCGGAGTTCTGTTTTCAAGCGGAGTGCCGGAAATAGGGTTCAGCACATTCACCGGAACAGAACGCACTCCCAAAGCGCGCAGCTCCAGAGCCATGTCGATTCTGTCCTCCGGCGCTTCGCCCAAGCCCATAATTCCGCCGCTGCAAACCGTTAATCCGGCGCTCCGAGCCGCGCGGACTGCCGCAAGCTTATCGTCAAAGGTATGAGTGGTACAGACCTCCGGGAAAAACCTGCGTGAAGTCTCAAGGTTATTATGTACTCTTTCCAGACCCGCGTCCTTAAGCTTTTTAAAAGCAGCCGCGTCAAGCAGACCAAACGAGCCGCAGACCGAAATTCCGCATTCCGTACGTATGCGGCGGATAATTCCGCATACGCTGTCAACCTCAGCTTCCGTCAGCCTTTTGCCGGAGGTTACAAGCGAGAACCTCAGCGCGCCGTTCCTTTTGCTTTCCTGCGCCGCTTCAAGCGCCTTTTCCGCGCTTATAAGGGAATATTCCTCACAGCTGCCCCCGTAATGCGCAGACTGTGCGCAGTAGCGGCAGTTTTCGGAGCATTTTCCCGACTTTGCGTTTATGATTGTGCATATATCAAAGCCGTTCCCGCAGAAATGCGCGCGTATCTCGTCCGCCGCTGCGCATAGCTCATCAAGCGGCGCGCCGCATAGCTCAAGAGCCTCCTCCCGGCTTATACTTTCACCGGAAAGTACCTTGTTTTTTAATTGACTTACCATATCACACCATTCCCTTCAATGCCGGAACAATTCTTTTCGCTATAACCGAAGCAATGATACAAAGAGCAATATCACCCGGCACCGCAAGCACAAAGCAATAAATAAACAGCGGCTTCAAGGCAATCGGCGAATCAATAACATAATTGCTGATTAAATAGCAGTAAACCATACCGCAGAAATAGACAACCGCCAATCCGGCAAATGCCGAACACAGCATACGCTTAAACGTGGGCTTACCGCCTCCCGCGATAAATCCGGTCAATGCCGCGCCCAGGCAGAAGCCGATAAGATAGCCGAAGGTCGGCTGCAAAACATAGCCTATACCGCCGCCGCCCGTAAAAACAGGGACGCCCGCAAGTCCGATAATAAGATAGACAAGCACGCTTACAGCGCCGCCTCCCGCGCCCAGAAGCATACCGGCAAGGGTTGTGAAAAGCAGCTGGAGGGTAAAAGGGACCACAGGGACCGGAATTTTAATGAATGCACCTACGGCGATTAACGCCGTAAATACCGCGCAGAATGCCATCTTCCGTATACGTGATGAATGACTGTGCGCAACAGTTTTGTCCGACATAATTTGTACCTCACTTTATTATGAAATTTTTACCGTATTTCATTATAGCACATCGCTCTTAGATTGTCAACCCCTATTTTCATTTGCAGGGTGACAATCGTGTTTCAAAGCTGCGCCGGAAAGACAAATGGGATTTGCTGCAAATTATTGACAGAAATTGATTTCCGCGGCTCTTTATTAAAAATACTTGATTTTTTTTGAAAAAAGTATATAATATAAGTGTAAGAAATTCGGAAAAACCGAAACAAGGAGCGATTTTTATGTTAGCTGAAATAAGAGGACTTTGCAAGGATATTGGGGAATTATGAAAACAATATACATAATAGGCGGTACAATGGGAGCAGGCAAAACTGCTGTTTGTCAAAACCTCAAAATGAAACTGAATAACAGTGTTTTTCTTGACGGCGACTGGTGCTGGGATATGCACCCTTTTCAGGTTACGGATGAAACAAAGGCTATGGTTGTCGGGAATATATGTCATATTCTCAACAGCTTTTTATCCTGTTCCGCATTTGAAAATATAATCTTCTGTTGGGTAATGCACGAGCAATCCATAATTAATAATATTGTTTCACAGCTGGATTTATCCGATTGCAGAATTATCAATATATCATTGATTTGCACCGAGGATGCATTAAGAAAACACTTGCAGAAAGACGTTGATAACGGAATTCGCACCGCTGATGTTATAGACAGAAGCATTGCGCGTATTCCGCTATACGAAAAACTTAATACGGTTAAAATTGACGTTTCCGGCAAAAGCGTCGATGCTGTTGCGGATAAAATTAAACAACTATGATGGAGTAAAATACTATGAGTATATAGTATAACATACAATGTTTAACAAATATGGGAGGGGAGGAAAATGAAATTGACATTTTAAGGAAGCACTGATTAAATATAGTACGCAGTGAACACAGTCAGATTTTTCG
>JAUNPN010000170.1 GCA_030536655.1 bacterium
CAAGTTCAATGCGTGCTAAGCCGTTAGGTGTTAATTAATCAGTGGTTCCTTAAGCGCCTCTTTCCTGCTGATTTTCCGGCATATTGTCCCGCAAATCCTCGGTATACGCCGGTATGCCGAGGATTTGCGTAATAATCGGACGAAAAAATCAGGCTTTTTATATTGATGTACCTTAAAAAATAAGGAATTATCTGAATTTATACTATTTCAGCACCCGACTGAATATCTTTCAATGTAGTAAGCACACTCAGACCGTCCTCAAACTCGGCGGATAAAATCATACCGCAGGATTCAAGTCCCATCATCTTTCGCGGCTTAAGATTTGCGATAAAGACAACATTCTTTCCTATAAGCTCCTCCGGCTTATGATATGCCGAAATACCTGATAAAATTTGTCTTGTTTCACTGCCGACCTCCAGAATAAATCTCAGAAGCTTCTTCGATTTCTTAACGGGTTCGCATTCAATAACCTTGCCGACCCTTATATCAAGCTTTTCAAAATCCTCAAATTCGATATAATCCTTAAACGGTGCAATCTCTGTCTTATTTTCGTCTTTTTCGGCTGCCGCAATCTCTGCTTCAATTTCGCCGAGCTTCTTTTCCGCGTCAATTCTCGCAAAGAGCGGAACAGCCTCATTAACCTTTGTTCCCGCCTTTGTCACGCCGAATGTTTTTGCGTTTTCGTAATCAAGCGCGTCTGCGTTAATCTGTGCGGCAATTTTATCCGCAGTTTCCGGCATATACGGCTTCAAAAGAGCCGCAATTATTCTTATCGTATCGATAAGGTTGTAGAGAACAGTGCCGAGCCTTGGTTTGTCCGCCTCATTCTTTGCCAGAATCCAAGGCGTTGTTTCATCGATGTACTTATTTGCGCGGTCAACAATCGCCCAGATTTCATCCATGCTGTCTGCAACGTGAAGTCCCTTCATCTTTGCTTCAATCTTTGCAAGCGCTCCCGATGCTGCGGCCTTTAAGTCGGCATCAAACTCTCCATCGATATTTCCCGGCTGAATTACTCCGTTAAAGTACTTGTTTGTCATGGCAACAGTTCTGTTGACCAGATTTCCGAGCTTGTTTGCAAGATTGCTGTTATATCGGCTGATAAACACGTCGTAGGTAATCGTTCCGTCCTGAGCAAAAGGCATCTCATGCAGCGAATAGTATCTTACGGCGTCAACGCCGAAATGTCTTACAAGATCCTCAGCATAAATAACATTTCCTCTTGACTTACTCATCTTCTCCTCGCCGAAAAGCATCCACGGATGTCCGAATACCTGCTTCGGAAGCGGCTCACCCAGAGCCATAAGCATAATCGGCCAGTAAATCGTATGGAAACGAAGAATATCCTTACCTATAATATGCACATCTGCCGGCCAGTACTTTTTATACAGCTCTGCGTTATTTTCTTTTTCCGGGTCATAGCCGAGTGCCGTGATATAGTTTGAAAGTGCGTCAATCCATACATATACAACGTGTTTCGGGTCAAATTCAACCGGTATACCCCAGCTGAACGAGGTTCTTGAAACACACAAATCCTGTAAGCCCGGCTTCAGGAAGTTATTCACCATTTCGTTTTTACGTGACTCCGGCTGGATAAACTCAGGATGAGTTTCGATATAATCCATAAGCTTATCCTGGTACTTGGACATTTTAAAGAAATATGCTTCCTCCTTTGTCTTTTGAACCGGTCTGCCGCAGTCCGGGCAGAGTTCGCCCTCCTTAAGCTGCGTCTTTGTCCAGAAGGACTCGCACGGTGTGCAGTACCAGCCCTCGTATTCGCTCTTGTAAATATCGCCTTGGTCATAAAGTCTTTTGAAAATATTCTGAACGGCCTTTACATGGTAATCATCCGTTGTTCTTATAAACTTGTCATAGCTTATATTAAGCATATCGGCAATGTCCTTAATCTGACCCGCAATCTTATCAACATGCTCCTGCGGAGTAATTCCTTCCGCCTCAGCGATTTCCTGAATCTTCTGACCGTGTTCATCGGTTCCCGTAAGAAAGAACACGTCTTTGCCTGCAAAGCGGTTAAAGCGCGCAATCGCATCAGTAAGGACGATTTCATAGGTGTTTCCTATATGCGGCTTCTTGGAGGTATAGGCAATCGCCGTAGTTATATAAAACTTTTCCTTTTCCATATTCTGTGCCTTCTCCTTTATTTCTGTAAAAATCTATTCATTAATGTATATCCCGGCTCTATGTATATTCCGGTTGTTTTTGCTGTATTCTCGTTATATACAAGACCGCTGCCCGCTTCCTGCTCCCTGCTGTCATATATCACATACGGCACTGCGTCCGAAGCGTGAGTTTTTGTCTTAATCGGGGTCGGGTGGTCAGGAAGAATAAGCATTCTGTATTCCATGCCTCTCTTTTCAAGCTCTTCCTTCAGAAATTTTACTACCTTGTTATCAATCGTTTCAACAGCAAACTTCTTTTTGTCCGGCTTACCCTGGTGTCCCATCTCGTCCGGAGCCTCCATATGAACGTAAACAAAGTCATTTCCATCGTCTGTGATTGCCTTAAGTGCAGCCTGAGCCTTGCCGTCCCAGTTTGTTTCGCAGTTTCCTGTCGCACCCTCAACGTCAATCGAATCCATGCCCGCACACTTTGCTATACCCTTAATCAAATCCACTGCGCTGATAACAGCCGCTTTTACGCCGAATTTCTTTTCAAAGTTTTCAAGCTGCGGCTTTGTTCCCTCGCCCCACGGCCAGATTGAGGTTGCCGGATGCTTGCCCGCCGCGATACGCGCCTTATTCACCGGATGCTCCTTCAAAATCTTTTCTGATTTCTTCATCATCTCAAGAAACTTCTCCGCACCGTCTCCCTTCGGAAGGTAATCCTTAATTTTTCTGTCTGAAATATCATGCGGCGGTGTAAGCTCCACATTGGTTGAGCCATGACCCCATACGCAGATATGACGGTAGCTGATACCCGGATAGAACTTAATCTCATCTGTGTTCAGTTCCTTTGCCACCGCATCAATAAGCTGTGTGCTTTCCTCTGTGGTTATTTCGCCTGAGCTGTAGTCAAGCATTGTCTTATCCTCATAGTTATCCTCATCGCTGAGCATTACGAGGTTTGTTCTGAACGTTACATCATCATCTTTCATATCTATTCCGATGGAAGCAGCCTCAAGCGGCGAACGTCCGCTGTAACAAACCTTAGTGTCAAAGCCCATAACGGATAGATTTGCAACATCCGAGCCCGGCTTCATGCCCGGCTGAACGGTTTTTACCATTCCAAGCTCGCCGTGCTGTGACATATAATCAATCACCGGCTTGTCGGCTGCCTCAAGAATGGTCTTCCCGTCAAAATAATCAACGGGGTAGTCTGCCATACCGTCTCCCAAAATTACAATGTACTTCATTTTATATCATTCCTTTCGAATTGTTTACGCAACCTCAACGGCAACGCGGCAAAGTATTGCATATGCTCCTCTGCCGACATGAGTGCCGATTAACGGCCCAAACTCACCGTACATTTTCACACAGTCATCTCCATAGCGCTCACGAAGCTTTTCGCAGACCTCTCTGCCCTTTTCATCGTCCGACTGTACCACAAGAAATTCCTTCTTGTCGCAGGCGATAAAATCTTCGTCTTCCTCAATCTTTGCAAGCAGCTTATCAACAAGCTTTTTCTTGCCGCGCAGCTTATCAGAGTTTACCACCAGTCCGCCCTCGATACCGAGAACCGGCTTGATGTCAAGCAGAGAGCCGACAAACGCGGCTGTTTTTGAAAGTCTGCCGCCCTTTTCAAGGTATTTAAGAGTATCTACCAGCAGATAAGTGCGCCATGTAAGAACATAATGCGAGCATTCCTCAACTATCTCGTCAACGTTCTTGCCCGCGCGTATCATCTCCGCCGCATGAACGGCTGTATTTGCGATATACAGCGAATATTTCATTGTATTAACTACGCGTATATCAAGCTTGGGATTTTCCTCCATAAGCTCTCTCGAAATAATTGACGCTGTCTGGAACTGACCGCTTGCGGCGCCGGACAGTGCAAAATATATCACATGACTGTGAGCTTCGGCTTCTTTTTTTAGGAAGTCATACATATCGCCGTAAGGAGTCTGTGAAGTTGTCGGAAAGCCGTCAAAGGCTTCGAGCTTGTCATAAAACTCCTCGTTGGTTATATCCTCTCCCTGTACATAAGTGTCCTCACCGAACAGCGAAAGAAACCGCAGTATGCCTATATCATATTTTTCCGCAAGCTCCGGCGGAATGTCGCTTCCTGTATCAACGATAATTTTTATATCTTCCATGGCTTCTCCTATCTTTGTCTTTTTAACCGGAAAAAGCAGACGGCAAGCTTTTTGCCCTACCAATGAAAATGCTCAAGCTGCCCTAACTTCTTCATGTTCTCAAATCCCTGCTGACGCAGCGCCTCATACAAAATAACCGCTGCCGAATTGGACAGATTAAGGCATCGGGCGTCCGGAATCATCGGTATTCTTATGCAGCGTTCCTCATGCTCCTTTAAAAGCTGTTCCGGCAGACCTGCATCCTCCCTGCCGAACAGTATGTAATCATTATCTCTGAACTCAACGTCCACATGGGTATGCTGACCCTTTGAGGTTGCATAAAAATATCTTCCGCCTTCAGTATTCCTGAAAAAGTCCTCTAAGCTGTCATGCTCCTTAACGTTCAAAAGACGCCAGTAGTCAAGCCCCGCATGACGAAGCTGCTTATCAGTTATTTTAAAGCCGAGCGGATACACCAGATGCAGCTGCGAGCCGGTCACCGCGCATGTGCGCGCGATGTTGCCGGTGTTCGCAGGGATCCTCGGTTCTACCAATACTATATTAAACATTTCTACTTCAAAACCCTTACCATAAATTTATTAATCGGATTGCGGTATATTTTCATCGCATGAACAGGACAAAGCTCCTGACAGCAGAAACACCGTATACACCTTTTCTTATCTATTACCGGTTTTCTGTTTTCCATTCTTATTACCTTCGGCGGACAGTCCCTTGCGCACTCGCCGCAGCCTATACACATAGAGTAGTCCGGCTTTGGTCTTGACGCAGCCAGATTTTCAATAACAGAATTTACCGACGCCGGAAGATTCAACAGCCGCAGAAGGTTAAAATGACTTTCCGGCTTGATGTAATCCCTGATTATAAGCTCATCTATATTTTCTCCGATAATGTCAAGCTTATCCGCACTTTCGGGAATTAATCCGCGTTCAATTCCTTCCTTAAGCGTGGCAACCTCCTCTGGTTTGTAATCTATTATTTTGCATGCGGCTAAATCCAATGCGTGAGGATTTGCCGCCGCCATTACAAGACCTATATGCCGCATTGTTCCCGATGTCGGACCGTTGCCCTCCATTCCCCAGATTCCGTCCATAATTGACAGTGTCGGTTTCACGCATTCGCACAGATCAACGAGCATAGAGCAGAACGGCTCCCTCTCCTTAAGCCGAAAGTGCATTTCCGCCTTATGAGTACCCGGAATAACTCCGAACAGATTCTTTACTGCACCGGTGTATGCCGTCATTGCGTGAGTTTTCAGTTTCGGCAGCGAGATAATAACGTCCGCGTCCAGTATGGGTGAAATAATCTCCGCCGACTTAATTGTTTTACCATCGGCATAATGCGCCGTTCTGAACGAGCAATCAAAATTAAGCTTTGCCTTTGTACCTTCAACGGCCTCATAAGCGCCGCATTCCTTATATATGCTCTTCAGCAGAGCAGCATTATATGCTCCGCCCGGACTTTCCGCAACCGTTACTGTTCCGCCCGCTTCCTCAGCCGCACGAATAACTGCATTCAGAAAAGCGGGATGAGTTGTTGCCGCGTCGCCCGGCTTTCGCTTGGCGACATAGTTCGGTTTTATCGTCACCTTATCACCCGGTTTAACAAACGCGCTCATGCCTCCGATATGAGAAAGTGCCTCATCCACGGCTGCACGCGAATCACTGTAGTTCTCGCATTTTACAATCGAAACTCTGTTATCCATAAATGCCCTTTCTATATTTACAAGGTAACTAAGGAACCACTGATTAATTAATGCCTAACGGCTTAGCGCGCATTGAATTTGCATATTTTCCGTCATATCATACAAAAATCTCTCGACATACGCGA
>JAUNPN010000171.1 GCA_030536655.1 bacterium
TCGAGAGATTTTTGTATGATATGACGGAAAATATGCAAGTTCAATGCGTGCTAAACCGTTAGGCGTTAATTAATCAGTGGTTCCTTAAAATAAGAATTTAAGGATACAAGTAAAAAACTATTTAATACGGGAGGATTGAAAATGAAAGAAATATTAAATCAATATAAAATGGGTGATATGCATCTTGTATATCTGCTTGACACAGAAACAAACATCTGCGGCATGACAATAGTACCTTCGGATAAACCTTTTGATTTGGTTCATGACAGCAAGCGCAGAATAAGAGTACACTCACTTATACAGGCAAAGCTTGTCGGGGATAATTATCCGGGTCAGTATTACGGCGGAGAGTCAATGAGGGAGTCTGATACAGTTCAAAGGCTTAAATACAGTACGCAGGAATGTGTTGCTGAAAATGGGGAGCTAAAGGTAATTACCGTGCTTGAAGCGGAAGACGGACTTCGTGCGGTTAATACTGCTGTATATAATGAAGGTGATGAATACATAACAATATCGACCGAGCTTGTGAACGGAACCGGCAAGGATATAAAATGTGAAATGCTTTCATCATTTTCAATTTCAAATATTTCTCCGTATTCGGAAGGAGCGGGAACAGAGGAATTATTTCTGCACAGACTGAGAAGTAAATGGAGCAAAGAGGGCAGACTTGTTACCGAAAGCTTTGAGGATTTGCAGCTTGAGGACGTTTGGTGTTATTGCAACGGAAAAAGTATGCGTTTCGGACAGGTCGGTTCCTTGCCTGTAAAGAATTATTTCCCCTTTATGGCGGTTGAGGATAATAAGCACGGAGTTCTGTGGGGAGTGCAGATGGGATGTCCATCCTCGTGGCAGATGGAACTTACGAAAGGGGATGACGGCGCGGAAATGAGCGGCGGCATTGCTGACAGAGAGTTCGGTCACTGGATGAAAACAATAAGAAACAAAGAAAGATTCAAAACGATTCCGGCGGTGATTACGGTGTGCACAACGAATATTGACGATTTATGTGCGCGTCTTGTTTCTGCGCAGGAAAAATCGCTTAATATACCTGAATCTGAGAAAGCGCTGCCCGTAATTTTTAATGAATATTGCACAACATGGGGAAATCCGTCACATGATAATATTGAGAGGATACTTAATTCAGTAAAGGGGCGAGGCATTGATTATTTTGTTATTGACTGCGGTTGGTATCGTGAGGACGGAATTCCGTGGCACAGAAGCATGGGAGAGTATATTCCGTCGGAAACGCTGTTTCCTCAGGGAATAAAAAAGACGGTTGATACAATACACAGCTGTGGAATGAAGGCGGGAATTTGGTTTGAATTTGAAAACATCGGACCGGAGTGCAGGGCATTTGAAAAAACGGATCATGTCTTAAAGCGTGACGGGATACCGCTTACAACGCAGAACAGACGCTTTTGGGATATGAATGACCCATGGGTAAAGGATTATTTGTCACATAGGGTTATAGAATTCATGAACAAAAACGGATTTGAATATATCAAGGTAGATTATAACGAAACAATAGGAATAGGCTGTGACAATTCTGATTCGCTCGGCGAAGGATTGCGGCAGAATATGATTGGAACACAGTTGTTTTTCAAGCGTATACGGGATAAGGTTCCGAATGTCGTAATAGAAAACTGCGCTTCGGGCGGACACAGACTGGAGTCGTCGTTTATGGCGCTGTCCTCGATGGCGTCGTTTTCAGATGCTCATGAGTGCGTAGAAATTCCGATTATAGCGGCGAATCTTCATAGGGTTATTCTTCCGCGCCAGAGTCAGATATGGTGTGTAATACGCAAGAGTGACAGCTTGAAGCGAATATGTTATTCGGTTGCGGCGGGACTGCTTGGCAGAATGTGTCTTTCAGGGGATGTTACAGAACTGACCGAGGAGCAGTGGAATGTAATAGACAATGGTATAAACTTTTACAAGTCAGCTGCTTCGGTGATAAAAAACGGACGCTCGCACATTTACCGCTGTACAACCGGGAGTGACAGGCATCCAAGGGGATGGCAGGCAGTTGTAAGGAATGGAACGGAAAAAACTCTTGTCACTGTGCATACTTTTGGCGGTGAAATGCCGGATAAGCTGGAAATTCCGGTAAAAGCAGATAGCATTGAAGCTGTATATTCGTACAGACATACGGAGTTCTGTATTGAGAACAATACTCTTATTGTGAGTGAGCCGGAGGAATTTGCGGGATATGGAATAATAATAAAAAATAAGTAATACTAAAATGGTAACCCTTTAGCCGGGATAACCTCTGATAAAACAGTACAGTGAAAGGAAAAAGAAATGGTATATGATTTGAAAACGAATGATTTTGTTAATCCTATAGGAATAGACAGCCGCCCAAAATTTTCGTGGAAATTGAAATCGGACAAACAAAATACTTTGCAGCTGAGTTATAGTATAACAGTGTCGGATATGCTGAAAAATATAATATGGAAAAGCGGAGAGGTATTGACAGATGAATCAATCAACATTGAATACAACGGCAAACTGAAACCATGCACGAAATATTGCTGGAATGTAAAGGTAAGAGATAATCATGGCTTCATGCATGAAAGCGTTGAGGCATATTTTGAAACAGGACTTATGGGAAGCTGCCAAAGTCTTTGGAATGGTGCTCAATGGATAGGCAGCCCTAAAAAAACCGTAAATACAGATGGTTTAGCGGATTATGCGATAACCGTTGATTTCATTGCTGAGGATAATGCGGAAATCGGAATTGCGATTAATGCAAGGGATAAGGATAATTATATTCTTATATCACTGAATACAGAATTGAACAGATTAAGCGTTTATGAATATAATGACAATGCATGGACGACTGAAAAACCGTCTGTTAAGACTTTAGGAAGCAGAAATTACTATAAGGCTCCTAAACTTTGCGAAAAAAATAAGATGAGTATTGAGGTCAGAGACAGAACCTTAAGTGTAAGTATAAACGGAATCGCTGTTATAGATAACGAAGAAAATTTTATACCGAGAGATATTCCGAACCTGCCGCGCAGGCAAGCTCTCATGAAATTTGGTTTTAAGCAGGAAAAAGGAAGCGTGAGCTATTATAACATACGCGTTGAAAACACAAAGGACAAGACAGTGTACATTGATGGAATTGACGGAAATCTTACTGTATTCGGCGAGAAAAAAGAAAATTTGCTGACGGTAAGTGAAAGCTTTAACCTTGTCAGTCCTGTGCCGCCGGTGAACGTAAGAAAAAAAATAAAGCTTGACAGAAAAATTAAGTCAGCAAGAATGTATGCGGCGGCAAGAGGTTCTTATGACGTATATATAAACGGCAAAATGATAAATAAAGGATATTTCAATCCGGGCTTTACGGACTACAGAAAGAGAATACAATATCAGACCTATGACATAACCGACAGCCTTAACATGGGAAAGAATATTATAGGCGCGGTAGTTGCAAAGGGATATTATTCCGGATTTGTCGGATATTCGCGGTTTCCGATGGTTTACGGAAATGAAAACTCTTTTCTTGCGAAAATGGTAATTGAGTACGAATACGGAGAGCCTGAAATCATTGTAACAGACGATTCATGGCAGTATACGGATGTAAGCGCTCTTATTGATTCGGATTATCAGCAGGGGGAAAGCTATGACGCCAGACTTGAGCTTATCTCGAATGATGAACGGTATTTTAAAAACTGCGGAATAAAGGAGTGGCAGCAGTATGCCGAACCGACAAACGGAATGCTTGACAATGAAAAATTTGAATTATCAGCACAGCTTGGTCCTGCTGTTACTGTCGAAAGAGTTCTGAAGCCTGTAACGGGACCTATAGAGGCTCCGGCAGGGCATTTTGTTTATGATTTCGGACAAAACATGGTCGGAACGGTAAGGGTTAAATTAAAAGGAGAATGCGGCAGTTCAATTAAACTGCGTTACGGAGAGATGAAGTGCGCCGACGGGAAAATATATATAAAAAATCTGCGCTCGGCTGCATGTACTGATACCTATACCTTTAAGGGGAATTGCAGCAGTGAAATTTTTGAGCCGCGTTTTACATCACATGGGTTCAGATATGTTGAAATAAGCGGAAACGGTGAAGTACTCAGCCATACAGATATTGATAATATGGTTTTAGAGATTGAAGGACTTGTGCTGACAAACACAACTGAGATTACCGGCGGATTTGAATGCTCAGATAAGGATATAAACAAGCTTCAAAGCAATATACAATGGGGACAGCGCGGAAATTCACTTCTTGTATTTACTGACTGTCCGCAGCGCAACGAGCGCATGGGCTGGACGGGAGATGCGCAGGTATTTGCAGGAACAGCGGCATATAATATTAATGTAAAGTCATTTATGGATAAATGGCTTCTTGATGTAAGGGATGCGCAGCTTATGTATAATCGCAACGGAGCAGTGCCGGATACTGCACCTCTCGGCGGCGATAACCGTCCTATGGGAGGATGTGCGGGCTGGGGAGATGCCGCAGTTATTGTTCCGTGGAAAATGTATATGGCATACGGAGATATAAATTTTTTAAAGAATAATTATTCAATGATGAAAGCATGGGTGGAATATCAGAATGGTAAAGAGCGCCGCAGTTTTGGTGCAAGAAACGTTAATGGAAATCCCGCTCCTTCAGATTTGGCATCGGAAGATTATATTCAGGTTCAGCAGTCAAGAGGAGATCATCTGGCTTATGACCGTTCCACTCCGTTTATACTGACGGCGACTGCATACGCTGCCCACGCTGCTGAAATAATTTCCAAAACGGCAGAAATACTCGGAAAAACGGAGGATTCGAAAAAATACAGACAGAGGTTTGAAAAGATAAAGAAAGCATTCAATGAAGCATGGGTAAAAGAAGACGGTTCAATTGCTTATTGGGGAGAACAGAGCATAGGAGATAAGGATTCGGACGGAAATGTAATAAATGAAACGTATTACAGTCATGACGGAGCAAATATCCCGAGCCAGACTGCATATGCTGTCGCGGTAGATTTTGGGCTGCTCCCGAAGGAGAAATCGGAAAGAATAAGAGAATGCTTTAAGCAGACAATTGACAAGCAGGATGGAAAATTGTCAGTAGGTTTTTTGGGAATATCGCATCTTGCTCCCGCGCTTGTGAAGGCAGGACTTACTAAGGAAGCCTTTTCACTGCTTGAAGAAAGAAGAAATCCAAGCTGGCTTTACAGTGTAATGAACGGTGCAACCACGATTTGGGAAAGATGGTCATCGTATATAGCAGAAACGGATACCTTTGGAGAAGTGTCAATGAATTCATTTAATCATTATGCATATGGAGCAATTGGTGAATGGATGATGAGCTATATAGCGGGAATTAATCCATTGAAACCCGGATATAAGGAGATAAATTTGGAACCGCATATAGGCGGAAGTCTTGAATATGCTTCGGCGTGGCATGATACACCGTATGGAAAAGTAAGTCTGAAATGGCAAAAGTATTGCGGAAAAATAAAATATACTGTTGAAATCCCGGCTAATACAAGAGCAAGAGCTGTTTTTCCGGGAGAGGACGAAAGATTGCTTGGCAGTGGGAAATATGAATTTATATTTCCTGTATAAATGGGATTTTATATATTTCAATCCGGGGAAGGCTGAGGGTGTATCCATGATTTCTCCGTATATAAAAGAGAATAATTTATTGACATATTTATCTAAGGGTGATATAATATAAACAGGTATTTATTGCCCGTAGAAGAAAGAGTGAATACAGCACAGTATAGAATATGAGAATATAGATACTCTTATAATATTTATGCCGATGTACGAATGGACGCTAACGATGTAACCTCAAAGTTGTTTAAGTATATGGGTTAATATAATAAAAGTTTGGAAAAAGATAAGCACCGCTTCTCTTTTCCCAGACGCATTGGTGAAAGGAGTTCGGATTATAAGTATGTCAAAATCAGTCAAATTTTCCGAAAAAAATAAAGCAGATAGTTTGCTGAGTTATGCGTTTGACAATCTGATGCCGAAAAAACCGATAAAATAAAGCTAAGGAACCACTGATTAATTAACGCCTAACGGCTTAGCACGCATTGAACTTGC
>JAUNPN010000021.1 GCA_030536655.1 bacterium
GAAAAATCTGACTGTGTTCACTGCGTACTATATTTAATCAGTGCTTCCTTAAAAAAGTGCATACTGCTGAATTGAATTTTTGCCGGATTATTCCAAAAATTCTGCGCATACAGGTATATGCCGAGGATTTTTTGGCAATATGCAGGAAAATCAGCAAGCAAGACATGCTTAATTTACGGATAGGCTATGAATAAGGCAGTCAAAAGCGTGAACAGTTTTTTGGCTGCCTTATTCGTTTGTTTGCATTTTTCTTTTATCATTTAATGACTCAAAAACTCATGTAATCTTGCAGTATGATACGAACAGCTTCGATACAGGAGATTGTCACGCAGCTGTTCTCCCGGATCTTAGGGAACCACTGATTAATTAACGCCTAACGGCTTAGCACGCATTGAACTTGCATATTTTCCGTCATATCATACAAAAATCTCTCGACATACGCGAGTATGCCTTCGATCTTTTTATATAATCTGACGAAAAATCTGACTGTGTTCACTGCGTACTATATTTAATCAGTGCTTCCTTAATCTACTTCCACACCCGTCAATACTCCGTTTTCATCATAACTGAGCCTTATATCGTGCTTACTGCCGTTTGTATCATAAAACTCCGCGCTTCCCGGCGCATTCAGCTTTAATCTTGACGTCTTGATCCTTATCACGCTGAGTGAACGCGCGTCCGCCTCATACACAAACTCATTTGATGCGTTTGATATACTACGTTCTCTCGGCACGACATTATCCTTATTTTCCGGCGTATTTACAGCGCCCGCCTCTGCACTCATCACAGTTACTGCCGCATTCGGCTCAACCAATCCCGCATTATCAAGCCTTACATTTACCTTTAAGTCCGCATCTGCTGTATTGACAAGCTTCAGCACAACATCTCCCGTTTCATTATCATATACGCTTGAAGCGTATACAGGACCGTAGCTCTGCGGCTTCGTATACCGGCAGGCAAGCTCTCCGTCAAGATATGCCTCAACACTGCTGCCTTTTACAATAACCTTAATCTCCTGCCACTGATTTTCCTTTACACTTACATTCGTGTTAAGATTTCCCTCCGCAAGATTGGAAACAAGCTCCGACGCTCCATCGGTAATCTTCTGCAGGCGGGTTGCGGTATTTGACCAGCCGCCCATATTTATTCTGTAATAGTTGCTGCTGTCTTTACCGCCCACTCCAATCTGGAAGCCTTCTCCGCCGCTTAACTTTCTTGCCTTCACAGTCAGAGTATAATCATTGAACTCTCCCGGAATATAATTGATACAGCCCGTCGCCGCAGCCGACTGAGTAACCGAGCCGTCATCGTTTACGCGCCATTCTCCCGGTGCGCCGGCAATCATTCCGTCCTCGCCTGCCATAGCCTTAAAGTCAATAACCTGCTCCGTACCGTCCTCAAATGTAAGCTTCAAATCCTTATACTCAGCCTGAGTATTCCATGTGCCTATCGCAATACCTCCGGTAAGTCCATTATCCTCCGCACCGTCAAGCTTTGCGGCTGTTTCAAGCGAGTAATCCCCGGTATTATTTCCGAAAAGCTTCTGAACATAATAATTCGGGGTCTTAACCATATCCGAATTGTTAAACCATATCATGTCAGCCGCTGACCACTGGGTATTGCCGTACTTCGCAAACATAGGCGCATAGCTTGCCATGCGTACCACATCCGCATTTCTTTCAAGCCCGGTCATAAAGGCAGCCTCCGAAAGAGCGTTATACCACGTATTTCCCTTTGAGGCATACTCTCCCAAAAATACCTTTGTTGTATCTCTGTCATAGTTATCATAACGATAAGCGTGTGTTCTGAACCAGTCCGGAGCCTCATAATAATGCTCATCCATCACATCGGCATACTCGTTGTGGCTATTTGCCCAATCCCATGCCAAATCGTTCATATCTCCGCTCGAAGCGGTTCCGGAGGTAGTCACAAGATTAAGCTCCATATCAGGATACGCTTTTCTTAATTCCTTTGCAAAAGCTTCATATCTCGCAAAATAGTCATTTCCCCACTGCTCGTTTCCGATACCAAGATACTTTAAATTAAACGGTTCGGGGTGTCCCATATCCGCTCTGAGCTTTGCCCATTTATTGTTCATATCGGTGCTGTTCGCAAACGCTACCAAATCAATCGCATCATCAATATACGGCTGAAGCTTATTGAGCGGCACAAGATAGGTTTCCTCCTTCGAGTCGCCGGAGCGAACCTGACACGCAATACCGCAGTTCAAAATCGGCACAGGCTCCATGCCCATATCCTCACAAAGCTGGAAATATTCATAGAATCCCAGTCCGTAGCTCATGATGTACGGGTCAGGCTCGCCGGAATTCCAGATGTTCTCCATCTGTTTTCTTTCCGCCCTGTCTCCGACTGTATCCTTCCAGTTATACGCAAGCTCCATTGTTCTGCCTTCAACGGCACAGCCTCCCGGAAAACGCAGGAATTTAGGGTGAACTTCCTCAATCGCCTCGCACAAATCTTTTCTTAAGCCATGACCTTTATAGGTATCCTGCGGCATAAGCGAAACATAATCTATTGCCGAGGTTCCTTCCACCGCTATTTTCAGTCCGGCATTCTCCGCATCCTTATCTGATGTGAGCGTTCCTTCAAGCTTCGTCCAGTCGCTGTATCCCTCGCTCCAAGCTAAATCACTCATCTTGTTTCCGTTGTCATCAAGCAGCTGAACCGATATTTTGCCGCTGCCCTTCGCATAAAGCGAAAGGTTGTATACGGCGTCCTTCTTAACGCTCATACCCATATAGCCGTCATTTTCTGTTTCGGCGTCTGTAATTTCAATATAAGTCGGATTGTTTTCGTTCAGACCGCCTTCCGTTTTTACCTCAACACCGTCCGCGGCAGTCCACGAATACAGATGCTCCGGATATTCAAATGAACAGTTCTGAATAAGCTCGGCATACAAACCGCCGTCCGCAGCCGAATTGATGTCCTCAAAAAACATTCCCCACATATGGTCGGAAATCTGCTTTGAACGGTCAGCGGCGTTCACCTCAACCGTAAACGGAGCCGTTTCTCCGGACGGGACAGTAACGTTATACTCTCTTACGGCAGCCGGTTCTTCCTCCGTACCCTCCCATGCTGCTTTCAGCGTAAGCTTAACCTTCTTATTCTCCTTGCCCGGAGTTATCGTTCCCGTAGACGTATTTATCACACTCTCATCCGAGGAATTCCAGACCAATTTCAAATCGCCGCATTCAAAGCCGTCAAGACCCACAGAATCTCCGAAAAGAATCTGTCCCTCTTCAATATCTGCGGAATACGTATTCATAATCTCGTCGGCGTCCGATACTGAGATATGCTCCGCCATATCAGCTAAGATTTCCTCATCGGATAAAACACGGTTATACACCTTGAAATCATCAACCGTACCGGCAAAATACGCGTCACCCTCATAATGCGACTTACCTATATAATTAAGCGAATCCTTTATATTTGAAAGTTTAATCCCGCCCTTCTTTTCAGCCATAAGTTTTCCGTCACGATAAAGCCTGAAACCGTCCTTATCAGCAGTAACGGTGTAGTATGCCCATACTCTCGCAGCCTCAAACTCAGCCGCGTCAAGCGTGCTTACCTCCTGAGGACTTTTTGCCTCCACCCTCGACGCTCCTCCGGAGCAGGGCGCAAAGAAAAAGTTATTGCTGCTGTCCTCGCCAAGGTCAAACAATCGTCCCCAGACGTTCTTTTTATCCTGCTTTACCCATGCCGAAATCGTCATTTCGTCCGAAATGATATTTTCCGGCAGAACTGCATAATCATCAACACCGTCCAGATGAAGCCCTTTTCCGTTCTTTCCTTCCGCAAGTTCCGCTCCGCTCTCAAGCTTTATTCCCTTTTCACTCTCAAAATCGCTTGAGAACACAAGCCCGTTATCCGCGGCAGCAGCCGGAAAAGCCGGAAGCATTGCAGTCATAAGCGCCGCAGCTGCAAATACAGCAGTAAATTTATCGGTATTCTTTGCCATAGTATCACCTTTCCTTATATCTGCAACCCCGTTATATCAGCGTCAATATCTCCCTCAGGAACATTAACCAAGCCAATCGATTTTATATGAGCCTGCATCTCCGAATTATCAAAGCAATCTCCCTCATCAGCCGTAACCTGTACGGTTTCAATCCTCTTCTCATCAACAAAATCCGAAATCGGCTTCACTCCGTTCTTCAATACCTCCTGCGCAAAAAACCTTGCAATCAGCAGTCCGCCTATATCATTGGTATGGGTGTAATCCCTTTCTTCTCCCTTGCAGCGGAAAAAACCCCATGATTTAACCGGTCCCGCGGTTTCAAAATACTCCGTTGTACGCTTCCACATATCAATAAACGGAACATTCATTTCCTCCGCCACGCACTTCACAGCATCACGATACTCGCCCAAAAGATTTCTCAGCGTTCCGTCCGACTCAAAGATAATTCTGTTAATAGGTGAATTAAGCACCGGATACGCGCCTTTCTCTCTTGCATATTCAACAAAATATCTCAACCGTTCCGCATATCCGCCGTAAGCGTCAAGCTCCTTTATCTTCTGGTCATTATGACCAAACTCACACACAAGCACATCTCCGGGTTTTATTTTATCCTTAAATGCAGTCCAGTTCGTGCCGATAAAAGCCATTGTGCATGAGCCGGACTGCGCATGATTCGACACTGCAATTCCCGGCTTCAGCAATCCCTGCAAAGCCTGTCCCCAGCCGCAGAAGGTTTCCGAAGGCTCATACGGATACTCCGCCGGCTGATCCGTCACAGTCGAATCTCCTGCAATGTATATTGTCGGAATATCAACAGGACTTACCGCCGCAGTAGCCGTAACTGCTCCGTCACAAAGGATATATACATCAACAGTCTTAACCTCGGTATATTCTCCCCCGTCAAAATGATAATCACACACGTTGGCGTTGAACACAATATCCATGCTTTCGCCGTTTTTTATCTCGACATCGTTCCTTATGAAACGTCTGCTCTGCGAGAGAACCGAAAATACAGTGTCCTCGTGCGCCCTAATCGACAGAGTAACCTCATAATTTCCGTTCGGTACCGCCATGCTTATTAAAAGCGGTTCGTTTATGTAGCTTTTCATTATATTCTCCATTCTTATATTTTGTAAAATAGGCATATCCCGGTAACGCGGAAAAGAAGCAAGCAGATTGCCCTTTTGAGGAACGACGTCGCATGTTTATACTTCGAGTTCCGAAAGAGGGCAAGATGCGCAGCTTATTTTTCGCGTTACATTATTTAATTAGTCCCTTTCTGTATGCTTTTACAAGTGCCTTTAATGCGTTAATCTTCTTCTGAATTGCCTTTCCGGTGTCGGTGTCCTCAACAAGCAGACGCTTAGGTGCAAGCTCAATAACATCAAGCGTTGAATACATATCCTCGTCACGCTTAACCGCAAGAGTAACCGACTCAAACGCATCATGCGCGCTCAGAAGCAGTCCGTGGGAATTGAACAGGAGAGTATATCCCGCGATTCCGGTCTGCGGCTGATATGCCCTTGAAAGTCCGCCGTCAATAACGATAAGCTTTCCGTTTGCTTTTATCGGACTTTCACCCTTCTTTATCTTAACCGGCACATGACCGTTTATGATATGTGCAAAGTTATCCTTATCAATTCCAAACTCATCAAGAATCCTGTCGCAGGTTTCCGGATTTTCAACCAGCTTATAATACGGATCCTTAAGCTCCGTCCATATGCTTTCGTCCTCAATAAAATACCTCTCAAACGTGGTCATTTTATTCTTGCCGTAAACAGGCGAATAACAGCCGCACCATAAGAACCATAAGAAGTCCTCACCGTACGCCTTTTCCTCTGTACCCCGCTTTGCAAAATACCCCTCGCGCGCAATAATTTCCGCCTTATCCATCAGAGCCTTTCCGCTGACCTTGGAGCCTTTGAGCATAACCTCGCGGAAGCTTCCGTCCTCATTCATCGGCACACAGCCGTGATAGAGCAGATTATTATTCGTACTGAGATACAGGCTGCCTTTATTATATATAAAACGCACATGACGCTGTAATTTTTCCGAATGGAGGAAGGATGCTCTCAGTGATTCCATAAGCTCCTTTTCCGCCGGAGTAAGCTCAAACGGATAATCCGGATTGATTGTCGGGAAGTTATTATCTTTCAGTTTATATGTTTTTCCGTCGATTTTAATTGTTCCGGTTATAAAATCAATCTTATCCAGCATAATATGATTGTCCATCATAAATTCCGGATGGCGTTTGATAAGCTGACCCTCAAGCTTGAACTGAATAACGGAGATTGCCTTGTGCATCTTTGCCCATAGTGCGCTGTCATGACGTGAAAGCTTTACCATGTTCGGATTTCTCGGGATGAAGCATTTGCACGGGTCGCTTGCATATGTTTCCATTGCAAATACCGTAAGCGGACGCATATTGATTCCGTAACCGTCCTCCAGACAGTCAAAGTTTGAGTACTTTGTCGAAATCGAAAGCACCGTTGCAATGCACGCGAGCGAGCCTGCCGCCGCGCCCATCCACTGTACGTCATGGTTTCCCCACTGAATATCCACGCTGTGGTAGTTCTCAAGTGTATCAAGGATAATATCCGCTCTCGGACCTCTGTCAAATATATCGCCTATAATATGCAGCTTGCCTATTGCAAGATTCTGAATCAGGTTGGAAATTTCGACAATAAACGCGTCCGACTCTCCCATCTCCACAATGGTTGAAATACAGTTATTGTAATAGCCCTCCTTATCGGAGCCGATTGCCAAATCAGCATGGATAAGCTCGTCTATCACATCGCCGAAGCAGCTCGGAAGCAGCTTCAAAATAGAGTTTCTCGTATATTTCGAAGCAATGGTGCGGCAGATTTCGATAAGGCGGTAAATCGTAATCTTATACCAGTCGTCAATATTATCCACCTCGCGCTTAATTAAGTCAAGCTTGCGCTCCGGGTAATAGATAAGAGTCGACAGAGTCTGACGGTCATGCTCGGAAAGAGTTCTGCCGTAGATCGAAGTTATCTTATCCTTGATAACCCCCGACGCATTTTTAAGAATATGTAAGAACGGCTCATACTCGCCGTGAATATCGCTCATAAAATGTTCTGTAAGCTTCGGCAGTTTCTGACGCGACTGAAGCGATATGATCTCCGCACATGCGGAGGATATATTCGGATACTGCTCCGCAAGCAGGTTTAAATAATCGATTGAATAGTTCATGTTTTATATCCTTTCTTTAATACTTTAAAATCGTTAATATCCGCCATTTTTATCCTCATTTTCTAAATACAAACAAATACTCATGTGCAATCAATAAAAAGTTGTATTTCACACTATTTGTTTTCCAATATCCCGTAGCCTTACAATTATGCTGTTCTTTAATAATCAACTCTTTCAGCTTAAATCCTGTATCTTCAAAAATCCGCATTACTTCAAATGACATAGGTATCATGTGACCTTTTTGTCTTGTATCCCCCATAAGAACAGCGCAAAACTTGTCTTTTTTAAGCACACGACTGCTTTCTGACGCCACTTTTTTCATTTCATCAAGAAAATCCTTAATCTTTAATTGTGACAAATCGCCCTCTATCCCATCGCTGTATTTTATAATATCAGCATACGGCGGGTGAGTGCATATTAAGTCAATACTTTCATCAGGAATAAAGTCAAGATTTCTTGCATCACCTTTTTTAATATAAACTTTACCTTTTGCCGGTTCATAATCGAAAATAGTTTTTTCTCTGCACCGTTCAAGCGCAGCATCGTTTATATCAACGCCTATTATATCACGATTTAAAAGTTTAGCTTCAACAAGAGTTGTCCCGCCGCCCGCAAACTGGTCAAGAACCAAATCTCCTTCCTGCGAATACCGCAAAATAATATTTCTTGGTATATACGGCGACCAATTACCACGCCATTTCGCATCGTGTGTAGCCCAATCTCCACGCTTAGGGAATGACCAATGTGTAGTCATTTCAAGTTCAAAATCTTCTGGCTCCCATTTCTTTATCTTCTTTTCAGCCATTATTTAAAAACCTCGTCAACAATACCACTTTCTAAATCGTTTATATTATAAATGTGTTCCATAACATCAAACGTTTCTTCAAGGTTGTGTCTTGCACTTGTCCAGCCTTTGCCGTCCGTAAACCATACAAAAGTAACTCCATCAATCGTGTCAACCTCTTGTGCAATCTGTTTATAGCTGCGAGCCGTCTCATTAAGCTTAGATCCACTGCCTGTATAGCAATTTGTTTCAATCACATAAATTTGTCTATCCTTTTTTACAACAAAATCAAAGCGCTTTTCCGTTTTTCCCCGATTTGAAATAGCAGATAAATCTATACCCCATTTTTCAGTAATTTGGTGGATATACATTTCTTTGAAATAGTTTTCGTCTTTAACAAAGCCCGACTTCGTGATAAAACTTTCCACTAAGTTTTCCATTAAATGACCACCACGATTTTTCCTACCGTTAGAGTCTAACCCGGTTTCCACTCCCGTTGCATAGTCTACAAGGTTATTTACAATATGATTAGATATTAAATCAAACAATCCTGTTTTACGCATAAACACTTTGTACTGCTCTACCGAAAGATTAGGTTTTTTAAATCCGTATGTAAATTCACCATCACCGTCAACGGCGTATATCTCATTCGCTCTTACAGCTAAAAGCAGTGGTATACACTTTAAAACTTCAGGATATTTTGCTATTAAATCTTCAAAATCCGCTTCAGTATTTTGGGAGCCTATAAGTGAATTTAATATATTAAGCTCAACCTTTATATTGCCTACATTGCGGTGCACCTTTTCAAAGTCAACATAATATCCATAATCCGCTATACTGTCACGAAAACCCGATAACCATGTCATAAAATCTCTGTTCGCCATAATTTACCACCATTAAAAATTCGATATTAAAAGCTCTTTTATTTTTCCTCTTGCTTCACTATTGCAATTAATCATTCGGTTGGCCTCAACTCGTTTGATTTTGCGGTTTGCATATATAGTATCAAAAAAATCATCATCTGTATCAGAATTCTTCGGATCTGAATTGCTTACCAAAACTCTCGCGCCTTTTTTATGCATACATTCCACAAATCGCGCAAGTTCAATTTGTTCTTCATCGTTAAACAAATTTTCTGTATACGCAGTAAAGCTTGCCGTTTCGGTTAATGGTCTATACGGAGGATCGAAATATACAAAAGTATGCTCATCAATAAAATTCGCAGATTCTCTGTAATCTCCGCATACTATTTTAACATTTTGCAGTTTTTCCGATACAGCCATAAGGTTTTTCTCGTCACAGATAAGAGGATTTTTATAAGCACCCATAGGAACATTGAACATCCCTTTTTTATTCACTCGAAACAATCCGTTAAAGCAAGTCTTGTTTAATAAAATCATAAGTGCGGCTTTTTCAATATTTTCAGCTTCATTGCCGTTTGCTTTCAAGTCATTAAATCTTTCTCTCTTTGCCATATAATAGACTTTTCTTTGTTCTGTTTCTTTTGGTATATATTCATTCTGATATAATGACAGCAACGTCAAAAGCTCGTCTATATGTTCTCTTATGGCAGTATAGGTATTGATAAGCTCCGCATTTATATCGCTGATATATACTTCTTCTAAATTATATTTGCTGAGAATATCAAAAAGCACAGCGCCGCCGCCAACAAACGGCTCTGCGTATTTCGTAACAGTACCATTTTTAAAAGGATAATATTGCTCAATTTCCTTTAAAAGTTGACTTTTTCCGCCTGCCCATTTCAAAAACGGCTTTACGCGCTTTTCATCGCTTATATTATATCCCGCGCTTCTTGTGTCAATAGTCTTTTCGGCAATAGTCGGAATAATCCGCATACTGCCTGCCATTTCAGCATCAGGAATTCTATTCTCAGAACCAAGAACAGCATCTCGTCTTTGGGAAATACCCCATTTATCAGCCGCATCTCTTGCAGATATAGCTTCCATAAATATACATCCCCCTCTTTACAGTTGGTCTTCCTGCTGTATTTCCCCGTAATCACTGCCGAAAAAATCGTTGAAGAAATCATCTCCAAAGCCAAAGCTGCGGAAAAAATCATCTAATTCATTATCATCAAAATCATCGCTTCCATAATCTCCTCTATACGGAGAGGTTCCGAAGCCATCATCGTAATAACCGCCGTTTCCATAATGTCCGTCGTCATATTCACTGCCTGAGCTGTTTTTTTCGTCCCCGCCGATCTCAAATCCCAAGCCCGGTAATGCTTTGTCACAGCTTCCGCCCATGACTGAGCCTGCCGCCATGCAAATTACTCCGCAAACCGAAAACAAGGACGCAGTTATTATAACTGTTTTTGTGAGCTTATTCATTGCACCCGCCTCCTTAACCTCGCTCTTATCCTTCTGTATGATGAGGCAAGCTCACCAATAATCCATGGGATAAGCTTTCTATATAATTTATATACACCCAGCATAATAAAAATTCCTATACCGCTTAGCAAAAGCCCGGAGCCTATTATGCACAGTCTGTCCGCAAGTCCCGCATTTTCCGGCATAAGCCTTATAAACGAGTCAATTCCGCTGAGCCAAAGCTCAGCTCCCGCAAGCGGAAAAGCTGCAAAAATCAACAGCACAGCAATAATGACAGCCAGCAAGATCAGTAAAACGGCTGCGGCAGCATAAATGACAGCCGGTGATGCGAGCAGCGCCGCACCGCACATCAAAAGCTTTTTTATCCTTCCGTATCTGCCGGCTCTTTTCTTTAAAAGATACCGCTTTAAGGCTGCTCCCGGTTCTCCAAGTTCTGCGCATACCGCTTCCTCATCATCACCGGGAACAAATCGATCCCTAAAATAATTCACAGCTGTCCGTCTGTCCTCAGGCAGCATAAAACCTGATTCCCTGTATAGTTCCTTCAAAAATTCATTTCTTTTCATACGGCATACAGCCTCCCGAAATCAATTTCAACACTGCCCATTCCGCAGCTTACCTTTATATTTTGCTCCGCATTGTTTTCTATTCTTCCGCTTCTTCGTTCAGCCCCGAAAAGCTCACTTCCGATACGGATACTGCCCCTGCCGGTCACTGCCTCAGCATTAAAATCCTCAGCATTATTTT
Organism: bacterium; assembly: GCA_030536655.1. Classification (GTDB taxonomy): domain Bacteria; phylum Bacillota; class Clostridia; order UBA1381; family UBA1381; genus UMGS1958. The sequence goes on from JAUNPN010000021.1 coordinate 11,078, forward strand.
CTAAGACCGCACTGATACTTCCGCTGCCGCATACAAACTGTGCAGAACCCGAAAGCGATAAATTGATTTTGACTTTACCCTTACCGGTTTCCGCATAAATCTCCTTTGTATGTATTTTTCGTATTTCAGCTTCTCCGTTATGATTATTTATTCTGACCGAGTCCGCGGCGGGAATAAGTACAATCACATTTCCCCTTTCAGCCGTTATTTCAAGCCGCTCCGGCACAAACTCCGCCGGTATACGTATTTCCACAGGCGCGCTGCCTGCCGCTGTGCCAAGCGTATTACTGCTGTCATCGTTATCTTCTATCCTCCAGATTCCTTTTTCGACATAACTCATGATCCCTGTCTGGAGGTTGTCCTCTATACTAAATCCATCGCCTGCCGAAATAACATAGTTTTTTCCTCTTGCACCAATAGAAATACTCCTTATATCCGAGCAAAGCTCCGGCTCAATATCGTTCCCCTTTTTATTCGGCTTCTTTACTGTAAGTATCACAAGCACGATAATCGCCGCCGCTGCCACGGCTGCCGCTGCCGCCGCGTTTATTTTTCCGTAAAGACTGTTAATAACCGGAATAATCACCAATGCGGCAACCGCTGCAAGCACTGCTTTAAATTTATTGTTATCCATATTCCAACTACCTTCCTTAGCGCCCATCCGTAATTAAAGATGCGCATATTGCAAAGCCGGATTTTTCCTGCTGCGGTGAGCTGTAAACAGCTCACATATGAATTACTTTGCAAGTCATCCGGTAAGATTATTCCAAAAAGCCGATGCATACCGGCGCATGCCGAGTATTTTGGGGGCAATACGGCGGAGAATCAGCCGGCAAGACACGCTTAATTTTATTTACGGATAAGCCCTTAATAAATTCAACAAATTACCTATATATATCATACTATTATTCTCTTTTTATGTCAAGTTTTTTTAAAAAATATTTTTTGCATTAAAAAATATTCTCTTACCCCCTTGCCAAAAGGCATTGTTTTATGTTATAATATATTTACAATAAAAATCAACGAACGTCCCTTTAGCGTTCGTACAAAGAAAGAGGGTTTTTCCAATGAAAATTGCTTTAATCAATGAAAACAGCCAGGCTGCAAAGAACAGCATTATCGCTGATACTTTAAAGAAGGTTGTTGAGCCGTTAGGCCACGAGGTATTTAACTACGGTATGTACACAGCTGACGACGAGGCTCAGCTCACATATGTACAGATCGGTATCCTCGCTGCTATTCTTCTTAACTCAGGCGCTGCTGATCTTGTGATCACAGGATGCGGTACCGGCGAAGGCGCTTGCCTTGCCTGCAACGCGTTTCCGGGCGTACTCTGCGGACATGTTGTTGACCCGACAGACGCTTACCAGTTTACACAGGTAAATAACGGTAACTGTATAGCTATGCCTTTTGCAAAGGGCTGGGGCTGGGGTGCTGAGTTAAACCTCCAGTACGTATTCGAGAAGCTCTTCGTTGAGGAGTGGGGCGGCGGCTATCCGAAGGAGAGAGCTGTTCCGGAGCAGAGAAACGCAAAGATCCTGAACGAGGTTAAGAAGGTTACTCACAGAGATCTCTTAGACATCCTCCCGGCACTTGACCAGGAGCTTGTTAAGGGTGCCGTTGCAGGTGCTCAGTTTAAGGAGCTTTTCTTTGCCAACGCTAAGTGCGATAAGATTAAGGCTTACGTTGAAACACTTGTCGGTTAATTAAACGAAACTGCAAAACACGCCGAAGGCTTTTATCGTTTTCGGCGTGTTTTATTTGCAATATATTGCCAAAAAAGACTTCGTCCGAAAACGAAGTCTTTTTTGTATATCATAGGAATGCACATTAATCCTTATATGCCGGCATAAAGTCCGGATATGCTGACGGTAAGCCGTGCTCTGTAGCATCAAGACCCTGTAACTCCTCCTCAGGCTTTGCTCTTAAAATACCTGCCTTCTTCAGTATTCCAAAGAGAATTCCTCCCAAGATAACTGCCCACACAATTATCGAAGCCGCACCAAGTATCTGAATACCGAGAAGCTTGAAACCGCCGCCGTAGAACAGACCCTGACCTGCAAGAGCTCTGTCCGAAGCAAACAGTCCTACCGCAATTGTACCCCAGAGACCGTTTACTCCGTGAACACTGATAGCGCCTACAGGGTCGTCAATCTTAAGCTTCGTATCAAAAAACGGAACTGCAAGGCAAAGAAGAACCGCACCCACAACACCGATAATAATCGATGCAAACGGAGATACAACGTCGCACGGAGCTGTAATCGCCACAAGACCTGCAAGTACTCCGTTTAATGTCATTGAAACGTCCGGCTTTCCGTAACGAATCCATGTAAAGAACATTGTTGTTATAGCCGCTGCACAGGCTGCAAGATTTGTAGTGATAAATACCTTTGACGCTTCAGCCGTAGCCTCTGCATCAAGCACGATTCCCGAATCCGATACCGCTACAAGCGAACCGCTTGACGCCGGGTTAAATCCAAACCAGCCTACCCACAAAATAAGTACACCGAGCGCGCCGATTAAGATATTGTGACCCGGAATAGCGCGCGCTGTTCCGTCCTTCTTGTACTTATCGATTCTCGGTCCTAAGATCGCAGCGCCTACAACCGATAATGTACCGCCAAGCATATGTACGATTGCCGAACCCGCATAATCATGGAAGCCGATCTCGCTTAACCAGCCGCCGCCCCATACCCAGTGACCTGCGATAGGATAAATAGCCAGTGAAATGACTGCACTGTATATACAGTATGCCTTGAAATTTGTTCTCTCCGCCATAGCTCCCGATACAATCGTAGCAGACGTTGCGCAGAATACGGTCTGGAAGAACAGCTTAGTGTATTCAGCCGAACCAATATCCGCCGCGCCGCCGTTCAGGAACATACCGAACGGATTTCCGATAAAACCATTTCCGTCTCCGTGCATTAAGCCGTAGCCTATGCACCAGAAAATAATAGAACCGAACATAAAATCAACTATGTTCTTCATTATAATATTTCCGGTGTTCTTTGCCCTTGTAAATCCGGCTTCAACCATCGTGAATCCGGTCTGCATAAAAAATACCAATACTGCGCCAAAGAACAGCCAGAAGCAATTTAACGCATCTGCCAAAAATTTCGTTTCCATAATCAATCTTCCTCCTTTAGACTAAACACCCGCTCAAATAAGAGCGTCTTTGTCTGTTTCGCCGGTTCTTACCTTGATAACCTTTGATACCGGTGAAATGAAAATCTTACCGTCTCCGACCTGACCTGTACGGAGCACACTTATCGCCGCGTTGACAACATCATCAACCGGAACCGAGCATACAACCATCTCTATCTTCACCTTCGGAAGAAGATCCACGCTGTACTCAACGCCTCTGTACTTATGCTTCTGTCCCTTCTGAGTACCGTAACCAAGAACATTGTAAACTGTCATTCCGTTGATGCCCACATTGTTTAGAGCTTCCTTAAGCTCCTCAAGCTTGCTCTGCCGTGTCACGATTTCAATTTTTGTCATTTCGTCTGCCATTACAAACTCCCCTTTCATTATATGACCCTCCGCCGCTCGGAACAGGGCTAACCACTCCCCGCGCTCACACCGAAAAAAGCCGTTTTAAAAACAAAAAAGCGCGTTCGGCAACTCCATTGCCAAACACGCCTTTGTGCTTTTCTTTATTACAAGAAACATTATACTCCGCTGTTACTCAAAAGTCAAGAGAAATTTTCAATTTCATCAAATCAATAGAACATTGGTATAATTTTAATACATCTTTTATGCAATTTGTAAAATTTCTGTGAACAGTTCTCATATTATGTGAACAGCTCTCATATTATCTTATTGTAAGGATTATTATACTTCCACTGTCTATTATAATCTCGCTGCCGGTTCCCAAATTTCTGATATTCATAACCGGCTTAACCGCCTCCGGATTTTCAAAGCTGTTTTCCGCTTCCGGCGCCGCGCGGAACACTGTCTCCTCAGCTTCGGCGTCCTCCAAAACGCTGCCCGGAGTTTCAAGCGTAAGTCTTGCCTGCTTATCCGCAGAAGTGTTTACTATCTTTATAAAAAGCCTGTCACCGTCCGTAGTAGAGGAAACGCTCACAAAATCCAAGTCGCAGTCAGATCTGATAAGCTCACTGCCGTAATGCGTTGAAAACTCCTTCTGAACATAATAGCTCGGAGTGCCGTATACCTCTAAATTATTGAACCTTATAAGATTGGGCTTCCACTGTTCAAATCCATCCTTTTCCAGCAGCGGTGCATAGCACGCCATCCATACATGATCCGCATTGTTTTCCATCCCGGTCATAAATGCAGCCTCGCATAATGCCGCCTTGAAATTATTCCTGCGTTCATCAATATCTTTTGCCGTGTGACATGCATATTCTCCGGCAAAAACCTTCGGCATTGTCCTGTCATAGCCATCATAGCGGTGTATATTTTCAAGGAACCATTCCGGCGATTTATAGAAATGCTCATCAACAGCAAAGGCCTTTTCCTTGTTTCCGTTCATCCATTCCACAGCTAAGTCAAAATCCTCTCCCTCGCTGTTCCAGCCCGCACTTGTGATAAGCTTTATTTCCGGGTGTTTTTCGGAAATCTCCTCAAAAAACCTCTCGTAACGCTCAAAATACTCTGTACCCCATTGCTCGTTGCCTATACCTATGTATTTCAGGTTAAACGGTTCCGGATGTCCCATTCCCGCACGCTTTGCGCCCCATTCGGTATCCGGCGCTCCGTTGGCAAACTCTATCAAATCAAGCACATCATCAATCCACGGCTGCAAAGCCTCAAGAGGTATCTTCAAAGCCTCATGCCACTGACATGTCATTCCGCAGTTCATAACCGGCACGGGCTCTGCCCCTATATCCTCGCAGAATTGGAAGTATTCATAAAAGCCCAATCCAAGCGACTGGAAATAATCCCGGTTTTTCCTTCCTTTACGCTGATACTCGTCCAACTGCCACCGGTTACTGTTCACCCGCCTTTCACTCACATCGCCTATGCTGTTTTTCCAGTTATACATTGTAGCAATACTCCTGCCTTCAACTACACATCCGCCCGGAAAGCGCATAAATTTCGGCTTAAGGTCGCGGATCATTCTCGCAATATCCTTTCTCATGCCGTTTTTCCGCCGCTTGAAGGTATTGAGCGGAAACATTGTTATGCAGTCTATATCTGCCTGACCGCCGAGCGGAAGAAGAATTTCAAGCTCCGCATGAGGTTTAGTTGACGGAGATTTAATATAAACATTATAATCCTTCCATTCATTTCCTCCCACGGATACCGAAGCCTCCGCAATTTCCCGGCAATCCGCCCATATACGGAAGGATAAAACCGTATTCTCCACAGAACGTGCCTTAAAGGATATTCTGTAACCCTCGTCCCTGCGAACTCCGAAGCCATCGCCGCCAAAGCCCTTGCTTCGGATTCCGCCGCTGCGCAACGTCTTTATATTAATATAATTCGTATTTATTTCATTTACCGGTCTTTTCCTTTTAATCGTCAGCTCTGCGTCCCCCGACGGCTCCCAGTCAGCAAAGCTCATATCATTGCCGTCCTCGTCCTCGCCATAGTCAAAGGAGCCGTTGGCAATAAGATTTCCGTAAAGACCTCCGTCCGCAGCGCGGTTTATATCCTCAAAGAACACACCGTAAAGCATCGGTGAGATCGGCTTTCCCGGCTTCGACAGGTCAATCGTCAGTGTTCCTTCACCATATTCCATTTATTTCACCTCTCCAGAATGTTTTTCACTATTTTACCATATAACATTACGTATTGTCAAGCATTAAGAGCCTATTCGTAAATCAAGCACATCTTGCTTGCTGATTTTCCGCCATATTGCTCAAAAAATCCGGCTTCGCAATATGCACTTCTTTAACCCTAAGAAAACAGTGTTTTCTTAAATAAAATCCAAAAAAGTCAAAATATCTATTGCAAATTACAGTAAAAAGAGATATAATATAAATACATAATAAATTTATATCGGAGGATAAAATTATGACTATTTTAGTAACCGGCGGAGCCGGCTATATCGGAAGCCATACCTGCGTTGAGCTTATCAATGCCGGATATGATGTTGTCATTCTCGACAACCTGTACAATGCAAGCAGGAAGTGCGTTGACGCAGTTGAGGCTCTCACTGGCAGAAAAATTCCGTTCTATGAGGTTGACCTTCTCGACGCGGAAGGAACCGAAAAGGTATTTAAAGAGAATAAAATCGATGCGGTAATTCATTTTGCAGGTCTTAAGGCTGTAGGCGAATCCACGCAGATTCCGCTCCGTTATTATCACAATAACATTACCGGCACACTTATTCTTATGGATATTATGGAGAAATACAATGTAAACAATATCGTATTCTCATCATCCGCTACGGTTTACGGTATGCCAAAGACTGTTCCGATTACCGAGGATTTCCCGCTTTCAACAACCAACCCTTACGGTTCGACAAAGCTTATGATTGAGCAGATTATGACAGACGCTCAGAAGGCTAATCCAAAGCTTTCGGTTACGCTTCTCCGTTACTTCAACCCGATTGGCGCGCACAAGAGCGGCACAATGGGCGAGGATCCGAAGGGTATTCCGAACAATCTTCTCCCCTACGTTGCCCAGGTTGCTGTCGGCAAGCTCGAAAAGGTTCACGTTTACGGCAACGACTACCCGACAGTTGACGGTACAGGCGTTCGTGATTACATACACGTTGTTGACCTTGCTTTAGGTCACGTTAAGGCAATTGAGAACTGCGCAGACAAGCAGGGTGTTCATATCTACAACCTCGGAACCGGAAACGGCTACAGCGTTCTCCAGATTATCAACGCTTTCTCAAAGGCCTGCGGCAAGGAGATTCCTTACGTTATCGACCCTAGACGTCCGGGAGATATTGCAGAGTGCTATGCCGACGCTTCAAAGGCAAAGAACGAGCTTGGCTGGGTCGCAGAGCGCGGTGTTGAGGAAATGTGCGAGGACTTATGGAGATGGCAGAGCAGTCACCCGAACGGCTTCGCTGATTGATTTTCACTTTGATGACGGCAGAATTATACCTGCCTGTTATGTAAAAATTCCGAATTAAGGTTTTCCACAAAAACACCCCCGAATCGAATCTGATTCGGGGGTGTTTTTTTAGAGCCTATCCGTAACTAGAGAAGCGTATATTGCAAAGTAAATTTTTATCAGATTATTCCAAAATCCCAATGCACACTATCATATGCCGAGAATTTTTGGAGCAATATGAAGAAAAATCAGCAAGCAAGAGGCATTTAATTTACGGATAGACTCTTAGTTATTTACTTATTCAAATACTACAATCAATCTGATTGAGCCGGCTCTTGAGCATACAAGTACCTTTGAGCACTCTGAACCATAGTTCTGAGCAGCCTTCAGGTCACGGTATGTCATTGCAGTTTCTGTTCCCTCTGCATTCGGTGAGAACTTAACTCTGCCGTCTCTGTCCATGCGGATAATTCTTGTTCCGCTTGAAATTGTGATTTCCTCATAGTTATCAGTATCATAAAGCACATTCTCGGCATCGCCGCTGCTGTTTACGGCAAATCCTCCCTGTGTTACAAAGAGCTTGTTGCTCTCCTCCTGAATCTGATATACATTGTACATACAAGCTCTTGAATACGGAATTGTTCCGAGTGTCGCACTTGTATATGTTTCATAGAACGGGCTGGTCTTGCTGTTTGACTTCGGATAACGGTAATTGAACTTCTGCGTCTGAACTGTATCACCATCCGGTTCTTCTGTCCAGTTATACATCTCCTGATGTGTAGTCTCGGACTCAACACTTCCTTCACCGTCTTCATCATCCTCGCTTATCGAGGTCTTGTCTGCAACGTCAACAAGCTTTCCGTCAAGGATTTCCGATATATCACTGTATCTGATTATATCCTGTCTGCCCTGGGCATATCTGTCCTGATCATAACCGAACAGAATAACATCACCCGGTTCAACGTCCGCGAACTCATCAGAATCTGCGGCTGTCCACTGTCTCGGAGTGCTTGATGTTCCCGCATATACCGAGAATGAGAGCCTGTCCTCTCCGTTATCCTCATCATATACACTCTGCGGCTGCTCCGCGACGATCGAATAATCAGTAAGCTTAGTAACCTCTGTATCCGAACCGGTCTTTCCGTAAAGAATTACAAGTCCGGCAACCTTTGATGAATTTATATCATATGCCTCAACATAGTACTTCATGGTAGAAGTAAAGGAGCTTGTAGCCTTTTTCGTATATTCCGACTTATCTGTTCTGTCACCCGGAACATAAATAATTGCAGTTGACGAATTGATCTGGAACTGCGATTTATTCGACAGCGTAAAGCTTGATGAAGTATAATTATACTGAGTAAGGTCCTTACATCTTACGATTCTTGTTGTATCCTCATTCGTTGTAATCGCAGTTGTTCCGTCCTCATTATACGCATTTTCATCATCGGTAACCGTTACAATTGATATTATCTCATTAGCGGAATTAAGCTCCATTCTTACAGGCTGTGAAGCATTTGTAAGATTTGTTTTTGTAGTACCGTAAATCGCGCTCTGCTTCGACGCATTGTTAATATCGTTGTTATTGTAATAGTTTGTGCTGTCACCTATCGGATTCTCAGCAAGCTCACTGAGATACGAAATAACATCCGTATCCGATACCTTCTTTCCGTTTAATGTTACCTTGTCTTTAAGCTTATAATTTACCGCACCCGAAGTGGACTTTGACGGAATAAAGGCAGACAAATAGTAGCTGCTGTTATCCTCTGACGCATACGCATTTGTAACATACGCATAAGGCTTTGTCGTTTCATCCTCAATTACACCGTAAACCACAGTATTGAACTTATCAATATAGAATGTACCGGTCTGACCCGTTGAAAGGGTCTTTCCATCCTGATTTGTGCTTATGTACTTTCTGCACATACTGCCGATTTTGTACATAGTGTTATCAATATAGATTTCGTTATCCTGGTCATTAATTGACGTAACCTTACCTTTAACCGATTCATTGCTTACCTCACAGGTATACATCTCTCCGTCAAGGCTCTTCGCATAAAGAAGGACATCGTTTGCATTAAGGCTTGTAACATCAATCTGCGAACCATTCTTAACAATGGTGTATGTATAATCTCCCGAATCCGGGTCAAGCGTAATGTTGTTTCCGGTTATAAGCTTATCCGTAACTCTGTAATCCGATGTAACCGGCTTTCTGTAAACAACCATTACATTATAGTCATTAATCTGAACATCGTTTATATCTCCGTCCGAATCTCTGTCCGTAAGCTTAATATCTCCGTAAATGAAGAAATCGCTGTCAGGGTCAAGCCAGTTCTTAAGAGCTTCGTCAAAGCTGAATTCATCGGTCAGAGTCTGGATAACGCCGTTCTCGTCAACCCTCTGCTTTGACACACTGTATGTTTGTCCGCTTCTTACAACCTTTCCGTTATATCTGATATTTATGTCGTTCTCGCTGAAACGGAGCTTCTTTGAGTTCGAGCTGTTTTCTCCCTCATAATATTCAAGATTATTGTTTTTGAATGAGAGAATATTTGTATACCGGATTTCGTACTCCTTGTTATTTGTGCTCTCATCATCAATAATCATAAGCATCGGCGTATCAATATCTCTTGCCTGCTGATAGTAAACGGTAATTGTCTTTCCCAGATATTTATTAATATCCGTAACGCTTGCCGCCGCGCCGGACGCATTCTTGAAGTTTTGATAGTTAATAATAACCTCGCCCTCGTTTTTTGAGCCGAGAATGTCAAGCTCCTTAAGATTTAAGGTCTGCGAGCAGTCACCCGTCACATAATTCTCAACGCCGACAAGAATACCCTTGAGCTTCTTAACCTTAAGATAATCCTTAAGCAGAGTTACCTCGTTATCAGAAGTTGATGTACTCATTTCTACCTCAAGCGCATTATACATAATCTGCGCAATTACACCTCTTGTTGCCGCACTGTCATATTTTAAATCCTGAACGCCTTCTGTCAGCTTAAGCTTTGCCGCTATCGAACGGTAACCCTCCGGGTAGCCGCCCTCAAGCTCCGCCTGATCACCGCGATTCAGCATACATACAACAATTTTCAGCGCCTGGTCATATGTGACATTCTCATCGGGAGCAAATGTTCCGTCCCCCATGCCGTTAATGATCTTGCTGTCATATGCAGCCTTGATACTATACTTTGCCCAATGCGAGCTTACATCTGTGAATTCAGTCGGCTCAAGCTTAATGCCCTGAAGTCCGAGAGTATACACCGCAATCTTCGTAAACTCCGCTCTTGTAATTGTAGAATCCGGCTTAAAGGTTCCGTCCTCGTAGCCGTTTAAAATTGTTTTGCTTTCGCCTTCTCCTATAGGTCCCGCCGATTCAAGCTTTGAAAGCGTTGTAATAGCTTCATAATACTTGTGATCCTGCGCGACGTCTGAAAAAGCTGCAAAAGCACTTCCGGCAAATACAACTAAGAATAAAGCTGTAAATACCGCCGCTAATGAAATCTTTTTTTTCATTCCTGTCACCCTTTCTAAAACATAGCATATAAAAATAAAATAAGATATTATAATTATACCACAGTTTGTATATTTTGTCAACAAGAAAAATATATCTTTTTTTAAAAAAATTTTATTTTTGTTACTTTTCAAAGTCAATTTATATCAAAAAATTTCATTGCATTTAAAATTCATTTACCTTATTTTCCAAAAAAATAACAGACTATAAATTATCTGAAAATACCTATTGCAATTTGAGCTGCGATTTGTTATAATATAAGATAGATTAGTATTATATATTTAAGGAGAATTTACAATGATTATAATCATGAAGGACTCCGCCTCAGCCTTACAAATTGAGGCGGTCGAAAAAAGACTTGCCGATTTCGGCTTTAATACACATCCGATTGTCGGTGAAAAGAAAACAGTTATCGGCGCCATAGGCGACAAGAGGCTTTTGAGCATGAACGAGGTTCTTCTCATGCCCGGCGTTGAAAATGTGGTTCCTATAATGAAGCCGTACAAGCTGGCTTCGAAAGAGCTTCAGAAAGAGCAGAGCATAATTGACGTAGGCTACGGAGTAACCGTAGGCGGCAACCAGCTTGCTGTATTTGCCGGTCCCTGCGCCATTGAAAGTCAGGAGCAGTTTACCTCCGTTTCACGTTCGGTTAAGGCAAGCGGCGCAAACATTCTGCGCGGCGGCGCGTTCAAGCCGCGTTCATCGCCGTATTCCTTCCAAGGGCTTGAAGGCGACGGCTTAAAGATTATGTACAACAGCGGCAAAGAGCTCGGAATGCCGATATGCACCGAGGTTCTCGATACACGTGACGTTGAGCTCGTTGCATCATACGCCGACATCATGCAGATAGGCGCAAGAAATATGCAGAACTTCAAGCTTCTGCGCGAAGTAGGCAAGTGCAACAAGCCGATTCTCTTAAAGAGAGGTCTTGCCTCCACAATGGAAGAATGGCTGATGGCTGCCGAGTATATAATGTCAGAAGGCAATGAGAACGTAATTCTCTGCGAACGTGGAATAAGAACCTACGAAACCTCAACAAGAAATACATTTGACATAAGCGCTATTCCCGTGTCAAAGGAGCTTTCACACCTTCCGATTATCGCTGACCCGAGTCATGCGACAGGCTCATACAAGTATGTCGCTCCGGTTGCCAAGGCTGCGATTGCCGCAGGCGCGGACGGACTTATGATAGAGGTTCACAACTGCCCGGAAAAAGCCGCTTCGGACGGTGAGCAGTCATTAAAGCCGCATAAGTTCGACACTCTTATGAAGGAGCTTGACCCTATTGCCAAGGCTGTGGGCAAGAAGCTGCTGTAATGCTCGGATATCTCGGACCAAAGGGAACCTTCTCGCATCAGGCAGCCGCCGAATGGTCGCAGGGACGCGAGGAGCTTAAGGAATTTAAAACAATATACACAGCGATAAAAGCGGTCAATGACGGCGAAATTGACCGCTGCATTGTGCCGATTGAAAACTCTATCGAGGGCAGCATCAATACAACGCTTGATATGCTTGCCTTTGACGTTGACTTGTTTATAACCGGCGAACATATACTGCACATTACGCAGAATTTGATGGCTGCACCGGGCGTCAGGGACGAGGATATAAAAACAATAACCTCTCACCCGCAGGCGATAGGTCAGTGCGCAAAGCTGATTGCGGAGAAATTTCCGAATGCAAAAATCGATTTTGCAGACTCCACCTCCTCCGGCGCAAAGCGTGCCGCTTCCGGAGAAAAAGGGGTAGCGTGCATTGCATCCCCCAGCTCTGCTGAAATTTACGGACTGAATATTCTGTACCCGAACTGCGGAGATGATACCAATAATTCAACGCGCTTTGTTATTCTCGAAAAACAGCAGAATATGAAGGTAACAAACCACGACAAAACATCCATTGCCTTTACACTTGAGGACAAGCCCGGAATTCTTTTCAGCACACTTGCCCACCTTGCGGATGATAATATCAATCTAAAAAAGATTGAATCACGCCCAATGAAGAACGAGCTTGGGAAGTATATGTTTTTTATTGACATAGACGGAAATATAGATAACGCCGTAATATATTTTGCGCTTGACAGGCTCAGAAGGAACACGCTTTTCTTTAAGCTGTTGGGATCATACCATTACGAATAATACGGAAAGGAAGCGGAAAAGAGAATGTTCAAATTTATTGCCGCGGCCGCAGCCGCAGTCTTAATATCCTCCGCTGCATATTCCGCATATGCAGCAGAGGGCGATTATGCTGTGATTCTCAAGCATGAGCCGCAGGTCCTGCTTGCGGACGAAAGCTCCGGAGTTATCAGCCGCAGCGGCCGTGTGGTTGTTGTCAAATCATACATGGACGCACTTTCTCTTGCTCCCGCTTCGGAAATTGAGTGTATCTTCGAGGACGGCATTGCTTATCTGCTTGATACCGAGGTTTCTGACGCACCTCCCGTGAACGATCCCTCATACGGCAGGCAATGGGGACTTGAAGCAATAAACGCTCCCTATGCGTGGGCAAAGGGTTTCACAGGAAATGGAGTTAAGGTAGGCATTGTTGACAGCGGAATGAAGCGCCCGTCGCACGCGGATCTGCCCATTCCGTCCTTATCGCTTAACGCAATCAGCAATGCCTCGGATTACACAGACTACGGCGATAATCACGGTCACGGAACAAAGGTTGCCGGAATTATCGGAGCAATCGCAAATAACGCAACAGGCATCGCAGGCGTTGCCTATGACTCTGAGCTTGTTCCGATAAAGGTTACCGATGCCAAAACGCTTTCCATATCGGATATGATTGCCGGCTTTGAACGCGCAGTGGACTTCGGCTGCCAGGTCATAAACATGAGCCTTGGCTTCACCGAAAACAATACCCCGGACATAGCCGCTATAGGTTCACGCATTCAAAGAGCCGCAGACAAAGGCATAATCGTAGTTGCCGCCGCCGGAAACGACGGCAACTCGACATACCAATATCCGGCATCCTACGATTGTGTTGTTTCGGTTGCAAGCATAGGAACCTCATCTTCAAACGATGCTCCGTCAACCTTTTCACAGCACAACGATAAGGTGACGCTTGCAGCCCCCGGTTATCAGATTTATTCTACAAACCGCATTGGTACATACGGATACAGTGACGGCACTTCATTTTCAGCTCCCATGGTAAGCGCTGCCGCCGCAATCGCCAAGCAAATCAATCCGGCGATTACCCCGGACGAATTTATTGAGGCGCTTAAGCTCACATCAAGAGATGTGTACACAACCGGTTATGACGAATACACCGGATACGGAGTACTGGATTTGCAGGCTCTTACAGATTATCTGTTAAAGAACGCTCCAAGCATAACACCGTCCCCGGTGCCGACAGCTACGGCGATACCGGAGCCAACAGTTCCGCCCGAACCGACAGATGCCCCGGTGCCGGAAAAATCCGAACTCATTTATGACGGGGAACGATACGTTCTGACAGCTGTTCATGAGCCATTTTCGTCACAGACACGCATAATTGCTGCATTTTATGAGGAAGAACGCCTTATCGCGGTAAAATCCGCATACGGTATTGAAGGAAACGAAATAAACAAGATTACATATCCGACAGAAGCCTCAATTACAAAGGCGGAGATTTTCGGCTGGGATTTTTCAGACAAAGAAAGACCTGTTCCCGTATCGGACAAACAGACGGTTTATCTCAGCGAATAAGACGATGCTTTAATGAGAATATAAAAAACAAGGCTGCCGCGCTGACTTTACGCGCAGCAGCCTTGTTTTATCTTTTATAATTGTATGATTTTAAAAATTACCGCCGTTCCAGCCCCAATCGGATATCGGATGATATGTTACATATACCGCATTTCCGGGGATGCCAAGCTCTTTTTCATACAATTCACAGATCTGCCCTGTCATTTTATCGTAATCGACGGCAGAAGCGTTTCCGTAAAGGCTGACCGAAACATACGCGCCTTTATCAAGCTTCTTCCCCGCCATCCACAAATCATAATTATCCTCAATTCCCACCATAAGGTAAGCTTCGGTTTTATGAAGTGTTGTTACAGCCTTTCCAAGCTCTGATTTAATTTTCTCCTTCTTTTCCGGTGTTACCGGAACTGAAATTTTCGAATCAATAAACGGCATTTTATTTCCCTCCTGATCTTTCCGTTATTTATATTATACCCTAAAACAAAACATAATGCAATAAAAAAATCAGACTGTTCCGCAAAAACATAAGACATTATCATTTACTGATAATGCCCTATGTTTTTCTGATATGATTGGAGTATTTATATAATTACTTCTCCCTTGCAATTATGATTCTGATTCTGCCGCCGGCAGACTCCTCACTGTCATAATATGCGGTGAGAGTATAATTACCTTCTATTGCCTCATTAATTGAGATTTTACTATATGATAAAACGCCTGTTTCTTTATAGACAGCCACTTCGTCACTGAGCTTATATGTTTCGCCGTCTATATCTATCGTAGTCTGCGTAAGATTCTTTCCCGTACCGCTGTAGCTCTTGAGCCCCGATACAACCGTAAACTTACCGTTATAGCTTCTGATTTTGCACGGTGATCCGTTTCCTGCTCCGGAAATTGCAATGCTTGCATTCTGCACGCTGCCGCCGACATCAACCTTAACAGTCCGCGTGCCGGCTGTACCGGACGCCGATGAGGTTATTATACCGTAGCTGTAAATATCTCCCGTTGCCGTACTGAGAATAAGCTCATCAATTTCACCGCTGCTGTTTTTGTGCACGTAGCTTACCTTTCCATTGCTCAGGTTCATTCCGTCAAGTCTTTGCAGATATAATCTCTTGTACACCGGCTCATCCGACGAAATTGTACCGCCGGTATCAATAATCTTACAGTCCTCGCTTACGTCATACGAACCGATTTTCAGATTATCGGCGTCTACAACTCCCGTTATACCGCCGCTCTGTACACTTGCAATGCCTGTTCCCGAGCTTGTTGTCGTCAGCTTCACCACTCTGCCCATATAATCGCTTGGATTATTCTTCACCGGATATTCGTATTCGTCTCCGTCCGGCGCGGCTATCCTTACATAATAGCTTGAATAATCAGTGCTGTCGTTATTGCTGAAGCTCTTTTTTCCGGTTTCCAGAACATAACCGTAATGTACATCGGTTGATGCTGCCGAGCTTGTTACTACACCGGCAACAGTCTTTCCGTCCTTTCCAAGGCAGACGGTTATTGTATCGCCATATTTGAACGGTCCGCTTGAGGACAGGTCATTATATGCCTCAACTCCCTCAACCGTATATTCCTTGCCTGAAACCGTTACGGTTTTCGGATTATCTCTGGACGGCGACGCCGACTGATAAACTCCGGATACCTTTGTTGAATATGCCATTACTATATTAAGCTCATCACTGTAATATATAATATCATTGGTTTTCAAGCCTGACGATGTAACCTCATTGCCGTCACGCATATATCTCGTGTCGGAATTGGTTGCAAAGCCCGTTCCCGAAACATATTTAACAGGTCCCTTAAGACTTCCCGTACTATATATACAGTAATCAATATCCCCGTCCGCATTGTACTTTACGCTTATAACATCACCCATTTCCATCCCGTTCCTCAACGCGGAATAGGTTGACTTCGTATTTTCCTTATAGCAAACGGTATCGTCCTTAAGCTCTATTTCGCTCATCAAACCGTTCCTGTAGCCTATTACAGTATCATCGAGCACCGAATAAATTACATACTTCTCGCTTCGGCTGTCCTCCGGCACAAAGCTGAGCAAATCCTTTGAATTTATAACCGCTATATCACCGCTCAGTCCGAGATAATCACTGCTGAAGCCGTCATAAGCGTTATATTTTCCCGATGTTGTGGTCACCTTGCCGCCGCTTCCGGATGGAACCTCAGTTATTACAACATCCTCAATAATCTCCGCGTCAAATACAGAGATAAGCTTTGAATTGCTGTCTGAACGTTCTGTATTCAAAGCGTTGTATACCAGCCTTGCCACCTGACGCCTTGTAAGCGCAGCTCCGTAATCGCTGTCAACATTGTCCAGAAGCCCAATATTTTTTGCAAGATTTACCTGTCCGTGAGGATATGACGCTCCGAAACGCGAATCCTCATACCCAAGAACGCGGAGCATCATTGTCACGGCCTCCTCAAACGAAACAGTATCATCGGGATGGAAACTTCCGTCCACAAAGCCCTTGAACAGTCCGTTTGAGGAACCGTTTAAAATATACGGCGCCGCCCAGGAGTAGGAGGGAACATCACTGAACGGAGAAACGCTCATACCAAGAGCGGTTTCGTCCTTGTAGGAGGACGAATTCACCGTAATTTTCGCCATTTCAGCGCGGGACACAGTACGGTCAAGTCCATAGCTGCCGCTGCCGTCACCCTGCATAATACCGAGCGAATCAAGGAGCGGCATTATATTATCATCATTCCATGAATCTGTGTCCGCATAAGCAGCGCCTCCGGCAGCGATACACGCCGCACAGACCGCCGCTGTTATATATTTCTTTAACATACTAATCCTCCATATATACTAACTGTAAAAGGAAGCAAGCCGCTTCCTCCCTCTTTTGAGGAACGCAGACGTATGTATGCTCTCTTTTCCGGAAGAGGGCGGAATTCACAGCTTATTTTTCCTTTACTCAAATTTAAGTGCGTCTATCGGATTTAACTGTGCGGCCTTTCTTGCCGGAAGAAATCCGAATGCCACACCTATTCCTACGGATACAAAGAACGCAACGGCTACCGCTCCGACAGACGGCACAACCGCCATATCAAGAACCTTTCCTGCCGCAAAGGATACAACGCATCCCAAAATAATTCCAAATATACCGCCCATGCAGCTCACTGTTCCGGCTTCAATTACAAACTGCATCATAATATGCTTATGCTTTGCGCCAAGAGATTTCCTTATACCGATTTCTCTTGTTCTCTCAGTTACCGATACAAGCATGATATTCATAATTCCTATGCCGCCGACAAGAAGTGAAATTGCCGCTATCGCGATAAGCACAGTCCCCATTGAATCCATCATGCTCGACATATTGTCAATCATAGAAAGCATGGAGGTTACGGTATAATAGTCCGAATCGCCTATCTTATCCTGCAAAAGCACCTTTAACGACGTCACCGCCGAGGTTACAACATCCTCGTTCACTGCGGAAACCGTATAGCTGCCTATTGTTGATGTTACGCTTGCTTTCGCTGCCGTCGTATACGGAATATATACAACGTCATCCGCCGACGACTGGGTTGAATCCTCTGTCTGCTCCAGAACTCCGACTATCTTATACGGAACACCGTTTATTTTAAGCTCCTTATCCAATGCCGCAGATGCACTGTTGAAGAAGTACAGAGCCTGATACGTTCCTATAACACAGGTTTTAAGCTCTCTTTCACAGTCAATATACTGCAAAAAACGTCCAAAAGACATCTCTAAATTCTTAATATCCGCATACGACTCCGCAACGCCGGTGCAGGATGAGGTTATCGAGTCATCCCCCGAATCCGAGGTCTTAAGCGTGCCGCTGAGCGTAACGTTCGGCGAAACATTTGTAAAAAGCTGAGTATTACTGTCAATCCAGTCAAACATTTCCTGAGGTTCAACCTTCTTGGTGGTTCCGCGCGAGCGGATGCTTAC
The DNA here is from genome assembly GCA_030536655.1 of bacterium. GTDB lineage: Bacteria > Bacillota > Clostridia > UBA1381 > UBA1381 > UMGS1958. The sequence goes on from JAUNPN010000021.1 coordinate 29,187, forward strand.
CGTAATAGTATTCGTACCCATCTCCTGAAAGGTGCTTGTAACCTCGCCGGTAAGTCCGTTCATTACGCTTACAAGAATAATAACCGCCGCAATACCGATGATTATGCCGAGCATTGTCAGGAATGAACGCATCTTGTTATTGATTATACTCGAAAGCGCCATAGAAAAGCATTTACGAAATCCCATCAGGCGCCCTCCTCTCCGGCGCGCAGCTGCTGCGCAACGCGTTTGTCACCCATCGCAGGTCCGTCATAAACTATATGTCCGTCCGTTATTCTTATTACCCTTTTAGCCTGTGCTGCAATTGAATTATCATGAGTAATCAGCACAATAGTATTACCCTCTTTATGAAGCTGCTGAAGAAACAGCATAACCTCGCGTCCCGTTGCCGAATCCAAGGCTCCGGTCGGCTCATCGGCAAGAATGACCGAAGGGTCGCCCGCAAGCGCACGTGCAATCGAAACCCTCTGCTGCTGACCGCCCGAAAGCTGAGACGGAAGATTTTTTGCTTTTTTATCCAGTCCTACTCTTGCAAGCGATTTCAACGCTCTTTCCCTCTGCTCCGCATCACTGAACCCGCCGTACAGCAGCGGCAGTTCCACATTCTCCAGCACTGTAAGCTTCGGAATAAGATTATACTGCTGAAATATAAAGCCGAGCATCTTATTTCTTACCTCCGCAAGTTCATCTGCGGAATATCCGGATATGTCTCGTCCGTTCAGAAGATAAGTTCCTTTTGTCGGCACGTCAAGGCAGCCTATGATATTCATACAGGTTGACTTTCCCGAGCCGGACTGACCGACAATCGCTACAAATTCTCCGCGTTCTATTGTAAGCGATATTCCGTCCAATGCATGAACCTCTGTATCTCCCATATGATATATTTTGTATATGTCTTTAAGTTCTACCAAAGGAGGCATTTTTACTTACCTCCTTACCTTCCGCCGGGAGCGCCGCCGCCACCGCCGCCGGGCATTCCGCCCATTTGAGCTTCTGCTTCGGCTGTGCCGCTGGTTTCATTTCCGCTTGCACTGTTTGCGCCCTTAATCTCATCGCCTTCATTAAGACCTGACTTGACCTCAATAAAATCGGTATCATTTATTCCGGTTTCAATCTTCACACTCTTGTAGCCCTCCGGCGCATGGTCGTTTTCTTCTGTCTTATCACCCTTAACATATACAACATTGCCGCGGTTTACAGCAGAAACAGGAATTGCAACGACGTTTTCCACGCTTTCCACAACAATCGAAGCATCGACATTCATACCCGGAAGCAAATCTCCGTATTCTTCGATTTTTACCTTAACCGGATAAGTAGTTACACCATTGGAAGCCGTTCCGTTTACGCCCACCTTCTCAACAACACCCTTAAACTCACCTTCAACCGCATCTGCGGTTATTTTAACCTCCTGACCCACCTGTACCTTCCTTATGCTTGACTCATCTATCGCAAGCTCAAAGCTGAGACTTGAAAGGTCATAGATAATTGCCATTTGTGATGTGTTGGAGTTATTTCCCGAATTCTCAAGCTTATCTCCCGCCTTCACGTTCTTTATTACCACTGTTCCCTCTATCGGAGATTTTATTGTATAGTTTTCCAGCTTTTTATTTGCTTGATCCAGCTGAAGCTTTGCATTATCGAGTTCCAGCGCCGCCGTTTTTACCGAATTGCTCTGCGAACGCGCGGTTTTCTCATATGAGGACTTTGCCTCGTCCAATGTCCTCTGCGCCTTCTGTACTTCAGAATTTTTAGCAGTTTCATCATTCTTTAATATAGTATCTCTCAGGCTCATTTCCGCGCTGTCCATTTCAAGAGCCGCATTCGCAAGAGTATTTCCAAGACTGTCGGAGCTCATATTCACCACTACAGTTCCCTCATATACTTTGTCATTTGCCTGAATATTGGTGGAATAAATCTTGCCCTGTGTCTTTGCGGTTATAGTCGATGTATCAATATATTCAAAATTAGCCGTATTCTGACAGCTTATTCCGTTAACCGTTACAGACGCACTGTCCGAGGTTGTAAGCGCGCCCGGATTCTTTACCTCAACAGTAACATACCTTACAATAGCGTGTGACGCGGTTGATACCTCCGCGCTGCTTACATTGGTGACCGTTCCGTAAATCTCGCCGCTTTGTCCGGCAATTTTTACCGACGCTCCGCTGCCGTTAGAAATCTTATCCGCATCTGCGGTATTGAACGGCACAGAAAGCTTCATATATGTATCGTTATACACCTCTGCTATTTTTGTACCATTGCTCACATTGTCGCCGTTTTTAACAAAAACCTCTTTAACCGTTCCTCCGCAGTCAGAAACAATATTAAGGTTTTCCATGTCATCGGACGCCTCCTGATACGAACGCTTTGCCTTCTCAAGACTGTTTGCCGCTTTCTGAACCTCGGTATCCTTGCTGCCGAGCTGACGCACCGTATCCGCAAGACTCTGCTCCGCGTTAAGCAATGTATTTTTTACCTTCAGCAGCTCACCGGAGGTATCCTTATTATTATATACTGCATCCTCATATGACATCTGTGCCTTTATAATAGAATTTTTCGCACTTTCAACACTGTTCTGCGCATCGTCCGCTTCTATAGTATAAAGTACCTGATCTTTTACAACCTTGTCGCCCTCGTTAAAGTTATCCGTAAGAACTTCACCGGTTACCATCGCCGACACGTCATACGAATCATTTGCCTCAACGCTTGACGAGCCGGTTACTGTATTCTGTATACTGCGCCTCTCGGCTTTCACCATTGTAATCTGATTGTTTTTTCCTTTTTGATTGTGTTGCACAACAAAGAAGCTTGATACTGCCGCCGCAATAACAACAATTGCCGCAATAATAATTACCAGCTTCCTTTTCTTCTTTGGAATAGAGATTTTAAATTTCTTTTTCGGCTTTTTCTCAGCCGAGCCGGTTCCATTCTCCGGCGACGTCGGTTCGGTAACTGACATTTCCATGTGAAAGCCTCCTGTAACGATTTTGATATATTTATTGTAAATCATTTCCCTTAAACGAACCTTAAATTTTATTTTAACGTTTTGTTACATTAAGGAACCACTGATTAATTAACGCCTAACGGCTTAGCACGCATTGAACTT
>JAUNPN010000172.1 GCA_030536655.1 bacterium
CAAAGAGGCTTATGGAGCAGTATCAGAATGAAAATAACGATATTGATATTACACAGCTGATAAAAGCAAAAGAACGGCTTAACAAGCGGAAGGATAAGCTGAAAGACTTATACGTTGAAGGTTTGATTACTATGGAGAGTTTAAAGGAAGAATATGCCGGTATTGATGAAGGTATAAAAAATATAGATTCCGAGCTTGCCGGCTTTGACGAAACACAGGAGAAAATAGCACACGTTGACGATATTACGGACAATGTAGAAAAAATTCTGATGAATAACGAGTTTAGCAATGAAGATATGCGTGCTATAATAGAAAAAATAGTTGTATATCCTGATAAATCTGTAGAAATATTTATGAAATAAGGCCTGCTGTTACGCTTGACAGCAGGCTTTGTTTTAGGTATAATAAGGGTATGAAGTAATTGGGGAGGGATTGTAGTGGATTTTTATATAATGAATTGTGATACAGTTGCTGCCGAATATAAGGATGGTAAGCTTAACATCGTCAATAAAAGTCTTGTTCCGCTGTTTTTTTTCAGAAGTGAAAATGTTGAAAAATGGCTTGAAATACGTGCAATAGACTCCCATAGAGCAAATTCAAGACTTTTAAAGAAGGCTTTGAGGATGTCGGAAAGAGATGATGTAAGCACTGTTCTTGCAGTAAATGCTGTTACGATAACCGATAATTACTGGATAAAGCCGTTTGGAAGTCAGCTTTTGTATAAAGATGTGAGATTTGATAATGACTATTTTGCTAAGCTTGCATTAACAGGCAGCTATGACAGCTTTAATCGTGCGGCAAACAGAACATCCTCAAAGACTCCTGAGCTTACCAATATAGGAAGCTTTGAAAAATGCTGGAAATTGGTTAACGGTGAATGGTGGATGTATAAAAAAGCGAACCATGACGAAATGTTTTCCGAGCTTTTTATATATCAGCTGGGGGTTAAGCTCCGATTTAATATGGCAGAATACAAACGCGGTAAAGGAATTATAAAAACAAAGGATTTTACGGATAATGCGTCTGTTAATTTTGAGCCTGCGTTTGGTTTTATGGGGGATAATGAAGATTACATTGAAACACTGCAAAAGTTACGGGAGTTAAATCCTGATTGTGTCGGAGATTATGTAAGAATGTTGTTTTTGGATACGATTTGTGCAAATCCTGACAGACATACATTTAATTTTGGTGTTCTGAGAGATTCTCAGACCGGTGCAGTGCTGAGAATGTCACCGAATTTTGATAATAACATGGCTCTTATTTCACGAGGTTATCCGAGGAATATTGCACGCAAAAATGATTTGCTTGTAAGTCTGTTTAATGAGTTGATTGAATATGAGCCTGAACTTAGAAGATATATTCCGGATCTGAATGAGGATATTATTGGGGAAGTGCTCAATGACATTTCCATGAGAGTGCGTTCAAATGAGATTGTTCGTTTTATTATGAATGGATATAATATGATAAACAAATAATTATTAAGTATAAAAGAATATAATATAAACACCTTACATTTTGTACTGCGCAGTAGAGGTGGTAGATCCTATAGCTTTGGGTGCAAAGCTTGTTGATGTACGTGATAAACGCAGTTGCTGCTGTGATGACGAGTTTGATATTGCATCTGTGCCGGAGTCGGTGTGCCGTATTTTTGATGACGCACTGGTTACGGGCGGCGAGGCAAAACGTGTATTTGTATCTATAGGCATATTCTCAATAATTAAGCTTGAACGCAAAGTACAGCTGCTGATACCGTCATATGATTTCTGTATTCCCAATAAGGAATGTGTAGGGGCGACAGACGACAACCCGTGTGATCTCTTTGACAGAATACAGTTCCCGGTAGACGAATTTTTCCCGCCGGAAAAGGATGCATTTGTTGACTGTGAAAACCCTGATCCGACAATCAGACCGAACTGCGGATGCGCTGATGAATGCGAGTGTGAATGCGACTGCGGAGATAACAGAAGCGTAAGAAGATAGCAATTCCATATAGAGCCTGCTGCAATTAACAGCAGGCTTTATTACTATATGAAAATCCCCGGATTGCCCGGGGGTAAAGAAAAGATATAACAATTAAAGGATTTTTATGACAAATTAAGGGTAAATTGATTTTTAACAAAAATACTGTGAGTTTGAGTTATTCTTTATGGAAAATTCGGATTGTAAATAGCTGCAAGGTATGGTATAATGAATTTGCGGTTTTGGAAACGTGTTTATCGGCGTTTTTTAGGCTGCTATAATATGATTAAAAAGAAGGAAGAAATATGGGTACAGCAGAATTTTTACAGTCAAGCTTCGGTGTTTCAAAGGAAATATTAAACCTTACGGCTGAGGCTGAAAGGGAAACCGCAAATGTGTTCAGGCATATTGCGGAAACGGCGGAATTTAACCAATATAAGGTACAAAAGGCTTTTTATGAAAATCGTGTTTCAGAAACACATTTATTTCCGACAACAGGGTACGGATATGATGATCTTGGAAGAGATACGCTTGATAAGGTGTATGCTCAGGTGTTTGAGGCTGAGGATGCGCTTGTGCGTCATCATTTTGTGAATGGATCACATACTATTGCTACGGCGTTATATGCCGTGCTTCGCCCTGGAGATGTGCTTTTTGCCATTACCGGCAAGCCGTATGATACTCTGGAAGAGGCAATCGGTATAAGCGGAGCACCGGGCAGAGGCTCTTTGAAGGATTACGAAATTGAATACTGTGAGGCGGAACTTAAGGAAAATGGGCTTCCGGACTTTGATAAAATTAAAGAGATTCTTATATCAAAAAAAGTAAAGGCGGTTGAAATTCAGCGTTCAAAGGGTTATGGCTGGAGACCGACTTATTCTGCGGAGTACATCGGAGAGATAGTTAAGTTTGTTAAAAATATTTCACCGGAAACAATATGTATCGTTGACAACTGCTATGGAGAATTCGCAGATTTGCATGAACCGACTTACTACGGTGCGGATCTTATTGCCGGCTCGCTTATAAAGAATCCTGGAGGAGGTCTTGCCTTAACCGGAGGATATATCGCCGGAAGACGTGATTTGATAGAGCTTTGCTCATATCGTCTTACATGCGTGGGAATAGGTAAGGAATGCGGTGCGTCAATAGGAATGAACAGAAATATGTATCAAGGTTTCTTTATGGCTCCGCATATTACGGCACAGGCAATAAAGAGCGCAGTGTTATGTTCGGCGCTTTTTAAGAAGCTCGGTGCCAAGGTTGACCCGGAACCGGATATGATAAGACATGATATTATTCAGTCAATACGATTTGAAAATCCTGATAAGGTTATTGCTTTTTGCCGGGGAATACAGAAGGGGTCGCCGGTTGACAGCTTTGTAACACCTGAACCGTGGGATATGCCGGGTTACCAGGATAAAGTAATTATGGCAGCGGGCGCCTTTGTGCAGGGAGCGTCAATAGAGCTCTCAGCAGATGCTCCGATGAAGCCGCCTTATATTGTTTATATGCAGGGAGGACTTACTTATGAATCCGCAAAGCTGGGTATAATGATTGCAGCTGAAAATATGAAAAGGCTTGAGAAATAACATCAAAGGGACTTTTGAAAAGCTTAGTTATTTCAATTATGCAATCAGGCTGTATCGAAACTTGTTGAGTTTCAATACAGCCTGATTTAGAGCCTATCCGTAATTAAAGAAGTGCATATTGCGAAGTTGGATTTTTCTGTCGTATTATTCCAAAAATTCAATGTATACTGTCGCGTGACAGGGATTTTTGGAGAAATAAGATGGAAAATCAGCAAGCAATATGTGCTTAATTTGCGGATAGACTTTCAGTAATTAATAAATTAGAAGTCAACCTCTGTGCCGTAGAAGGTACACTTAAAGAGCTTTGCCATCTGCTCCGGTGTGATAGATCTCGGATTTGAGCCTGTGCAGGCATCACCTACAGCGTTCTCAGCTATTGAATCAAGCTTCTCTAAGAACTCATCTTCCTTAACACCGAATTCCTGAATTGTTTTAGGAATATTCATGTAACGGTTAAATTCCTCAATCTTAGCGATTAAAGCATTAACCTGAGCCTTCTCCGATGTGCCGTTCAAGCCTACGCGTCTTGCAATATCAGCATAGCGTCTCATGGCTTCCGGCTCATGAGCGTTATATTTGATAACGTATGGCAGATAGATGGCATTAGCGCAGCCATGCGGAATGTGACCGGTTGAGAAAGCAGCGCCTGTTTTATGCGCCATAGAATGCACGATACCAAGTAAAGCATTGGAGAATGCCTGACCTGCAAGGCATTGAGCATAGTGCATTTGTTCTCTGGCGTTCATATCCTTGTTGTATGAAGCAGGTAAATAATCAAAAACCATTTCAATAGCCTTGATTGCAAGCGGGTCGGTGAACGGACTGTTTAATGTTGAAACATAGGCTTCAATAGCGTGTGTAAGAGCGTCCATGCCTGTGTAAGCAACCTGCTTTATCGGTAAGCTCGAAACGAGAGCCGGATCGACAATTGCAACATCGGGTGTAATCTCAAAATCAGCTAACGGATACTTGATACCCTTTGAGTAGTCTGTGATTACTGAGAAAGCGGTAACCTCTGTAGCCGTACCTGATGTTGAGGGGATAGCAGCAAACTTAGCCTTTGTTCTGAGCTTCGGAAAATTGAACGGTGTGCATAAATCCTCGAAGGTGGTATCTGGATATTCATAGAATGCCCACATTGCCTTTGCTGCATCAATCGGTGAACCTCCGCCTATAGCGATAATCCAGTCGGGTTGGAATTCTGTCATGGCGGCAGCGCCTTTCATAACCGTTTCAACTGATGGATCCGGCTCCACACCTTCAAAGAATTTTACTTCCATGCCTGCTTCCTTTAAATAAGCCTCAACCTTATCAAGGAATCCGCCTCGTCTCATTGAGCTTCCTCCGGAAACTACGATTGCTCTTGAGCCTGTAAGTGTTTTAAGGTTTTCAAGAGCATCCTTACCATAATAGAGATCTCTCGGTAATGTAAATCTTGCCATTGTTTTTGTTCCTCCTGTTTTATAATTTAACTCTTAGAAAGGTATTTATTGATTGTTAAATCATTAACACTATTATAACACTTTATTGGTAAAATTGCAATAGGATAATCCTGCTATTTTTTATAAATTTGTAAAGTTTTTGTTAACAAAAAAACAGCTACACCAATACCGGTAAGCTGTTTTTATACGCCCGAAGGGACTCGAACCCCCGACCTACTGGTTCGTAGCCAGTCACTCTATCCAGCTGAGCTACGGACGCATATATTATATTCATTTCCTACAACAAATAACATTATAGCATTTAATTTCTTTTTTGTCAACGGTTTTTTACAAATTTTTTTTGAAGTATTTTGAAGTAAATGAATTATTAACAAAATTTAAATTAATATGAATTAATTTTAGAATGAATTTGGTTTCATAGAAGGGACTTAGTTAAAAATATAAATTTTTGTGTCAGAATAAGTAATATTAGATAAGTAATTTAATGCATGGTGATTTGATTATTAAAGATATTTCACTCCTTTTGTGCAAAAATCACACAAAATACAGCTGATGACGCGTGGGAGTTTATGTAATATTTTTTGACAAAAAGTATTGACTTTTTCAGAAAACATGGTATAATAATTTATGTTGTCAGCGAGATTGGCAACAGGTCATAACACCAAGTGATAAATCAAGTAAAAAATATTTTGAAAAAAATTAAAAAAGTACTTGACAAACGCTTGAAGATATGATATACTAAATAAGCTGTCATTGAGACAGCAAAGATTTGTACATTGAAAAATGAACAGTGCAGAGTTCTTGTCTGGCATCTAAAAGATGCCGAACAGAAACGATAAAACGTTTCTTTATATTAAGACGGAAATTCGGACGGAAAAGACTGATTGAATATAATGATTAGTATTTTCTGAGGTTTAACGAGACTGAACACGAAAAAAAGTCAGAGTTAGT
>JAUNPN010000173.1 GCA_030536655.1 bacterium
CAAGAGGTTTTTTAAAATTTTTTTAGGAGATTTTTAAAAATGATTTATACAGTAAGTGAAGCTGCAAAAGTATTGGGTGTTGCACCGTCAACCATACGCTATTATGACAAGGAAGGCTTACTTCCGTTTGTTGAGCGTTCAGGCGGAGGAATAAGGGTATTTCAGGAAAAGGATTTTGACTGGCTGTTTATTATAGAATGCTTAAAAAAATCCGGTCTGTCCATAAAGGATATTAAAAGCTATATCGACATGGCTTTAAAGGGCGATGAAACTATTGATGAAAGACTTACTCTGTTTAAAAATCAAAGAGAAAAAGTTAAAAAGCAGATGGAAGAGCTTCAGCATATAATGGATACTCTTGATTATAAATGCTGGTATTATGAGACTGCAAAAAAAGCAGGAACAACCTCTGTGCCTCAGAATATGACAATAGAGGAAATTCCTGAGCATTTGCGCGCCGCAAAAGCAAGCTTAGACCGAATCCATCAAAAATAAACCTTGCCCGCCGCAAAAATTCTGCAGCGGGCTTTACTGTTTATCCTTTATCTTATAGGAAATTGCTTTCAGCACAAACGATTTTGCTTATTGACAAGAGTCTATTCGTAAATTAAGCAAATCCTGCTTACTGGTTTTCCGTCATATATTACGGATAGGCTCTGAAAGCGAGGCGCAGTTGCAGATTAACTTTTTATTTTACATTTTCTTTAATCCAATTTTCAACATGGTTTGCGATTTCTTCGCTGTTCTTCTCTTGGAACATAAAATGTGAATTACCCGTTATTCCAATATCAGGAAGATTTATAACTGTACAGTTACCGCCGTCCTTGTTATACTGCTCTGCAAACGCAACCGCCGCATCTCTCACATTCTTCCAAAATGATGTTGACTGAATATCCTCAGGACCGTTGTCTATATAGTCGCCAAAATAGATAACCATAGGAATTTTAGCGTCAAGGAATTTCTTGTACTGCTCCGAACCGATTTCAGGCGTGCCGCCCGGTTCGATTGCAACAATTGCCGCAACATTTTCGGTATCAACGTCCCAGCCTACTCTGCCGCCCTGTGAATGTGTTACATATATGCTCTTTTTGCCTGTCTTTTCCTTAACGTCCTTCATAACTTCGTCCATTGCCGCTGTATTTACAGCCATATCAAAGCTGCCCGTGTTCGGCGTCATCTGACGGAAGAACTGATCTTGTGCTTCCTCTCCCTCAGGGAACTGAGAGCCATCGTAGCGTTCGGGCGCTGTGCGTCCTATACGGAAATGAGTGTACCATGCTTGGTCGCCCGGCATATATTCCTTTGACTCCTCCGACCAAGTATCAATGCTGTCATTTGTCATTGCAGCTGTTGAACCTGCTTCACCTCTGCGCGGCTGATCTACCAAAAATACACTGTGTCCTTTTCTTAGGAATGATGTTGACCAGCCCTCGCGTCCGTCAGGAGTTGTCATCCAGCCCATACGCGACTGACCGTAGCCGTGCAGGAATACCATAGGCAAGCCTGTTTCATTTTCGGGCATCTGATAAAGTACGTTCGCGTGATCAACGTGCGCGGTGTTTCCTGCGCGTGTGCCGTCAAGCCAATTTGTTGTTTCATCAAATTCGCCGTTAACTGCTTCCGTTACCGTTCCGCCGGACGAGAACATTCCTTCCTCTTTTATGGAAAGTCCCTTTTCCTGTGAAGTCAAGACTATTGTATCGTCCTTAAAATCCACGTCAAAGCCGCCCACTGCGTCCGAAATATCACGGAGCTTAAAATAGGTGTAATCATCTACATTGTAGCCCTCAATGCTGACGTCTTTTCCGTCAAGTTTTACGGGGTATGTGTTGGGCGTTGTTACCATATTCGCCGCAAACGCTCCTACCATTGTAAACGCAGCTGCACCCGAAATAAATCCTGTTATAAAATTCTTTTTCATTGTTTTCGTTCCTTTCTTTTTTAGTTGTGTATTTTCATTCCGTGAAGCATCTTCACGAAATTGGGGTCATAATGATTTACTATATCACTGCGTCCTGTGTCAAGTTTCGCGATTTCTTTCATATCCTCATCCGAAAGCGCAAAATCCCATATATCAATATTCTGCTCCATTCTATCCTTGTGAACGGACTTCGGAATTACCACAACGCCACGCTGTACGTTCCACCTTAAGGCTACCTGTGCGGCAGACTTGCCGTACTTTTTGCCGATTTCACTTAAAACAGGGTGGGTAAATAAACCATATTTACCTTCCGCGAACGGTCCCCACGCTTCGGGGACAACGCCGTACTCTTTCATAAATTCAAGCGCTTTTGTCTGCTGAAAGAACGGGTGCAGTTCAATTTGATTTACCATAGGAGTAATTTCTACTGTTTCGCAGAAATCCGCCAAGCGTTCGGGATAGAAGTTGCAAACTCCGATTGCCTTTAATCCGCCGACCTTATATTCCTCCTCCATAGCACGGTATGCGCCGATATAGTCACCCATAGGCTGATGAATCAAATACAAATCAAGGTAATCAAGACCAAGTTTTTCAAGAGATGATTCTATTGCTTTTTTCGCGCTCTCATAGCTTGCATCCTGTACCCATAGTTTTGTTGTGATGAACAATTCATCCCGCGGTACGCCGCATTTTTTGATTGCTCTGCCGACAGCCTCCTCATTCATATATGCCGCAGCTGTGTCAATAAGGCGGTAGCCGCTTTCAATCGCGTCAATAACTGCCCTCTCGCACTCTGCACCGTCGGAAACCTGAAATACTCCAAAGCCCTCCAGCGGCATTTTTATTCCGTTGTTTAATGTTACAAATTCCATTTTTCTGCTCCTTTCATTTTCTTTATTTTAATTATACCACCTCACGCGAGCAAACGGAAGTATCGTTTGGTTTATCAGTTCCAACCAAAAGGTTTAAACCGCTTGATTTGTATGATTTAAAAGCCATTAAATTATATTTTATCAGCCACTATTAAATAACCGCCGCCGTGACAGCTTGAAATATTTAAGATGAAATATAAGTTGTATGATATAATTTAAGAGCCCATCCGTAATTAATGCCGGGGCACTATTTGCCTCGGCATTTAAGTTAAATATGAAATTTTCTATCATCACACAGCCTATATATAAATATATTTTTCCTCAAATTCTTTCATTGGTATAGGCTTTGAAAATACATATCCCTGAGCATTCTCATACCCGCATTCTGTCAAAAATTTAATCTGATCATACGTTTCTACACCCTCAAATATTATATCCTTCCTTGCTGTATGGATAAGATTTCCTATTTGATTAATATATTCGCGCTTAGTCTGTGTATCGTAATCATCGATAAAGCTCTTATCTATCTTTACAATATCCACCGGTACATCAAGAAGCATATTCAGTGATGAATATCCCGTTCCAAAATCATCAATATCTATCTTATATCCTTCCTCTCGAAGCTCACGCATAAATTTCATCATTTTTTCCGGTTTTTTCATAAAGGCACTTTCAGTAATTTCAATCTCAATGTATTTAGGTTCCACGCCGTATTTAGCAGTCAACTTCTTAATCCTCGTCACAAAATCGTCGTGATTGATATGCTGACGTGAAAAGTTTACAGATACCGGTATCATCTTTTTCCCGCTTTCTTTCCATTTTGCCATAACGCAAAGCACCTGCTCAAATATGCAGAAGTCTACATCAATAATATATCCTACATCTTCAAGAAGCGGAATAAATTGACCGGGAAATTTATAACTGCCGTCCGGATTTCTCCATCTGGAAAGTGCCTCTGCTCCAACAACCTCCATTGTTTTCATTGAGAATTTAGGCTGCATAAATGCTTCTATCTCTCCATTTTCTATCGCGCTGTGAACGCTTCCTATAATTTTCAGACGTGTCTGGCGTTCATTTGCAAAATCATCGGAATATATTGCATACGGCTTATACTTATCCTTTTTCGCATGCTTCCATACATGGATTGCATGATCCACAGCTCTTACAATATCATAACTTGGATTATCGATATAGTATATACCTGTAACAACCCGCATATCACTCATAGGATACATTGCTCGGCTCATTGTATTAAACTCTGCATTTACTCTTTTTACTGTTTCCTCAACTTCTTCACGCGAATTCCTTATACTTAAAACCAGAAACTTATCAGCGTGTACATGACAGCATATGCCGTCCTCCGTACGGGCTTTCTGCAGCCTAAGTGCATAATCCTTTAGTATATCGTTTCCCTCTTCATATCCGAAATTTTCATTAATATATGAGAAGTTATCTATGTCAGCATAAATACAGGCATATGTTTTTTTGTTATTAAATTAATACAGTCTCTTTTTTGCAGTTTCAAGAAAAGCGGTATAAATGCTCAGTCCGGTAAGCGCGTCTATTGAAAGCGACTCATATCTACGCTCATCTCTTTCCTTATGAATACGCATTGTAACAAATAAGGCAAAAATCCTTGATATCTGCATCAGCGTATTGAGCCTACTCTGATTCCATTCATTCTTTGCTTCCGAAGCCGAATATGACACATAACCGATAAGCTTGTCATTATCATACATAAGGAAATTTATAACAGCACGCATGTTATACTTATTATAGTATGCCCTATCTCTTTCAGATATTAATTCCGTAAACGTATCTTTAACTTTCATACACCCATTTGAATCAAAGTGCTGGAAGAAACCATCTCTGCTGTCCATATCTTCAATCAAATTCTGTTCAACAATTATTCCCCTGCCCTTTTCATAATGGTTTGTCACACGGGCATAATGAGAATTTTCAAAGATATTTATCATAACATGGTTTAAATCGAACTGCCAGCCTATCCGCTGAATAAGCAAATCAAGCGAGCTGTCCGGATCCTTCGCACTTGCAAGCATCGCAACAGCAAATGATACAAAACGGTTATCATAGTTCAGTGCCCGTTCTGTCTCCTCATCATCCAAAACATTTTTATATATCGGCCTTATATCTGAGTACTTTTTCCTCACATCATAAACCTCGTAAAGCTTATTATAATGTTCCGCATATTGCAAAGCCCGTTCAGCACATAAAAGCGCCTCATCAAAGCCTACACTTTCTGACATGTGACAAATACCCGCAGTCATGCCGCTTCTGATACGCGTATTCCTGCCGTAATAACGCCTATTCATTTCGATGCAGCTCCGGTCTGCAATTTCCTCAACAGTCTCCGGCTCCGCCGCGCACTGAAACACCATAAAAGTATCGTGCCTTATTCTTCCCAATACGACACGCTGTCCTTTTCCCCGGTACTGATAATTTATATAGATTGCAGCATTTTCAATCACAGCCCCCGCAAAGGCTTTGCCATACACTTCTTCAATTTGCTTAATATGCTTTATCTTAAAAAGCAGTACAGAATGGTATTTCTCCGTTCCGCTCATAAGAATCCGCTTTATCTCCACTGCTGCCGCATTAAAATTGCAGAAGCCGGTAAGCAAATCGTTCCCGCTGCTGTCATTATTTTTTATATTTCTCATATTCTTGGTCACCACTATATCTATGTATCCGCTGCCAAGACTTTTTATAATGCACGAAACCGCTAAAGCTGAACCGTCTTTGCAGCTTATAAAACGCTCTAAGCATGCAGTTCCGTTTTTTGTAGTCTTAGACTTAACTTAAGTTAATTTAATCATACCATATTTTATAGGAAAAAGCAATATTTTATTTAATTTTCTTGCCATAGTCAATAGAAAATGCAATTATTATATAATTTTTTGTATTTTTTCCCTTTTTTATCGGATTTTTTCGTAATTAAATTGTTTGTTTTCTGCTTGTATACCCTAACAGATTTGAGTTGTTTGTTTTTTCATACATTTTAGGAAACCTCTAAAACCCCTGTACAAATAGAAAAAAATATGGTATAATATAGACATGAAAAAGCAAATAGGATTCTTTGATGA
>JAUNPN010000022.1:0-18607 GCA_030536655.1 bacterium
GATGAAAAGGCTATACATTAAAGGTAGCAGCAATAGGACTTAATTTTTGGGAGGATTAATATGAAATTTTTAATTATAGCAGCCGCAATACTTATTTTTGAATCGGGCAGGTTTTACGGCGAAAACAAGGTACATATACGCAAGCAGGCGAAAAGAGCAAGGAGAAACGCAATACTGCGCATGAAATGGCGCATAGCTTACGAGATGTGCAGATGGAAGCACTACCACGGGGACAAGCCTTTGCCGTTAGCGGCAAGAAACGGACGCGTTACATACAAGCATGACGGACATGTTTGGAATGAACGAGAATTCCGTGAGGCGCTCAGAAAGGAGGCGAAAGGAGGCGATAACACATGAAAGGGCTTGTAGATTTATATATGGAGATTACAGACGATGAAAAAGAGCTCGCCACAGCTCACATATTAGAGTCAAAAAAACTCCGCATGGCAGCCATGCACATGCGGAAATCACCAATAACAATGCTATTATAGCATAAATTTAAGACTTTGTAAAGAGAAAAGGAGAAAAAATTATGGAGATGCAGATAAGGTTAACCGCATCAGATTTACAGGAAAACGGCGTATTTGATGCACTTAAGACGCTTTGCACCTGTTTCGCCGGCGAGCGATACGCAAAAATTACACCGCCATCAAGGGAGAATAAGCAGGCAGCTTCTGCACCGAAAGAGAATGCGCAGTCAACTCAGGTACAGTCCACGTCGGCAGCAGCTTCATCGGCGCCGACAACTCACATGGCGGCGCCAAAAGTACCGCCGATTGCAGCACCTACTACAGCAGCGCCAAATGTACCGCCGATTGCAGCACCTACTACAGCGCCGCCAACAGCAGCCGCAAACTTTTCCGGATTGCAGGTTGCTCAGGCTGCCGCAGCATATGCTGAAACGTCGGACGCCGCTCGCCAGAACGTTGTAAACTTAATACACAGTTTCGGAGCACAAACGCTTAATGAAATCCCACCGGACAAGCTCGGCGAGTTTGCGACCGGGTTAAGAGGATTGGGGGCGCGTATCTGATGCCGGACATACATGCAAAAACGTTCAGCCCGTCAAGCTCTTGCAAGTGGCTGAATTGCCCGGGTTCCGTTTTGCTGGAGGCAGAATTTCCGGACAAGGAATCAGACTATATGCGCGAGGGTACACTCGCACACGCCATAGCGGAACGCAAGGTTAAAAAGCATTTTACACCTGTGAGCCAGAAGACCTTTACGTCACAAATGAACCGTCTAAAAACGAACCCGCTCTATCGGAATGAAATGCAGGGATACACTGATACGTACCTTGATTACATAAAAGAGGTTGCAATGAGTTTTCCGGCAGCGCCATTCGTGGCAGTTGAAAAACAGGTTTCGTTCGGGAACTATGCACCGGGAGGTTTCGGCACAAGCGACTGCATCGTGATAGGCGGTAACACCATGTATGTATGCGATTTCAAGTATGGTAAGGGCGTTAAGGTGGACGCGGAAAAAAATACGCAGGGTATGCTTTACGCGCTTGGCGCGCTCAACGCATATGAGATGTTTTACCGGATAGACGAAATTGTAATCTCTATTATTCAGCCGAGACTTGATAGTATATCCGAATACCGTATATCAGCACAAGAATTGAAAAAGTGGGCGGACGAATATCTTAAGCCGGCGGTGCAGAAAATAATTAATGGGTCAACGGAGTGTAATCCCGGACCGTGGTGTGACAAGGGATTTTGTAAGGCAAGAGGAAAGTGCGCAGCACTTGCAAATAAGAATTTAGAGCTTGCAGATGATTACGAGCTTGCAGCTCCGGAGGAATTATCGTTTGCAATGATAGGTGACGCATTGATGAAGGGCAGGCAGTTAAAAGCTTGGCTTGCTGCCCTTGAAGAATATGCCCTCTCGAAAAGTCTTGCCGGGTTTGAAATACCCGGTTGGAAGGCAGTTGCCGGCAGAAGTATCAGACAATTCACTGACACGGACAAGGCATTTGAACATTTTATAAAGAACGGCGTAGAAAAGGACATGTTGTATAAGCGTGTGCCGATTACGCTGACAGAAGCGGAAAAATTAATAGGCAAAAAGGAGTTTGCAAAAATAGCAAAGGATTATGTTGTAAAATCCGAACCTAAGCCGACGCTCGCAGAGCTGAGCGGTAAAAGAGAAGCATATAAACCGAACAATGCGGCGAATGATTTTGCCGATATAATATAAAGGAGGAACACATTATGTATGATAACAAACCAACAAAGTGCCTTACCGGCAGAGTAAGACTTTCATACTGCCATTTAACAGAGCCGAACAACAATTATGGCGGGGAGCCTAAGTATAGCGTGACGCTGCTTATTCCTAAGTCAGACACGGCCACCAAGGCAGATATCGACGCGGCAATGGCGGCAGCAGCGGATAACGGCGTAAAGGGCTGTTGGAACGGTGCAAGACCGACAGTGTTTCAGAACGCGTTAATCTATGACGGTGACGGAGTACGTCCGAGCGGTGAAAAGTTCGGAAAGGAATGCCGCGGGCACTGGGTGATAACGGCTTCATCAAAGACTAAGCCCGATGTAGTACATATCAGCAACATACGTTCTCAGCTTCTGCCGACAGACATATACAGCGGTATGTATGCGCGTGTTACGATAAATTTCTACCCGTACAACTACCACGGCAACAAGGGTATAGGCTGCGGACTGGGTAATGTCGTGAAAGTGGACGAGGGTAAACCGTTAGGGGGAAGATGCTCTGCGGCATCAGATTTTGCCGGGCTGGAGAATGCAGCTTCGCAGCAGTACCAGCCCCCGGCATATGCTGCACCTACTCAGCAGTATCGTCAGTCGGCGGCATTGGACCCTATTACCGGGCAGCCTATTACCGGCACATACGGATTTTAAATTTCGTGCGGGAGATACATTCTCCTGCATAGCTGTACACAAGGGAAGCCTCCGCGCGGCGTACAGCGGGCAACGCGTATTGCTGCCACGGATTTATCTGGGCGGCAATAGACGGCAGATTCCCAAAGGAGTGATACCATATGAAACATTTAAGCATAGATATTGAAACCTACAGCGATGTTGATATAGGCAAGAGCGGTATGTACCGATATGCTGACAGTGATACATTTGAAATAATGTTGTTTGCGTATTCGGCAGACGGCGGAGCCGTTGAGGTTATCGACATTATGAACGGCGGCATGATACCGCAGCATATTATACAGGCGCTGTTTGACAGTTCAGTTATAAAGCACGCGTTTAATGCGGCCTTTGAGTGGTATTGCCTGTCAAAGTATTTCAGCGTATCAAATCCGCTCGAGTGGCTGAAGCAGTGGCGGTGTACTATGGTACACGGGTTGTATTGCAGCTTTCCGGCAAGCTTGGGCGCGGTCGGCGAGGCTTTAGGCTTGCCGGAGGATAAGCAGAAGAACACAATAGGCAAGTCGCTTATACGGCTGTTCTGCACTCCCCAGACACCGACTAAAACAAACGGAAACCGAACGAGGACACTTCCGAAGCATGAGCCGGAAAAGTGGGGGCTGTTTATAGAATATAACCGGCAGGATGTTGTAACCGAGACGGAGGTTGAAAGGCGGTTATCGGGATTTCCGGTTCCTGATGAAGTATGGCAGCAGTGGTTTACAGATATGCGGATAAACCTTAACGGTGTAAAAATCGATGCCGAAATGGTACATGGGGCTGTTGAAATGGCAAACACCGAAAAGGCGGAGCTTACCGTAAAAGCTGCTGAACTGTCGGGATTGGGTAATCCGTCAAGTAATACACAGTTCGCAAAGTATCTGAAGGATAACAACATCGATGTCCCTGATACTCGCAAGGAAACGCTTGAGGAACTGGCAAAAACCGAACTTCCCCCGGAAGTATCCGAAATGCTCAGGCTTAAGGGTGAAATATCAAAAACATCAAATAAGAAGTACGAAGCCATGATAAATACCGCTTGCTCAGACAGCCGTATACGCGGCACACTGCAATTTTACGGGGCAAGCCGTACAGGGAGATGGGGAGGCCGGTTCGTGCAGCCCCAGAACCTCCCAAGAACGTATATACACGGTGATATGCTTCCGTATGCAAGGGAGCTTGTAAGACAGCGGAACGCAAACGCGATAAAACTCATATTCGGAAGCATTTCAGATACGTTGTCGCAGCTTATCAGAACGGCTATCGTCGCTGATGAAGGATATACATTTATAGATGCGGACTTCTCAGCTATTGAGGCACGCGTTGTGGCGTGGCTTGCCGGCGAGCAGTGGGTTATAGATGTATTCAATACCCACGGCAAAATATACGAGGCAACCGCATCGCAAATGTTCGGCGTACCGATTGATAAAATCAAAAAGGGCAACCCCGAATATTCACTCAGGCAGAAAGGCAAGGTTGCAACACTTGCACTGGGATACGGCGGCACAACGAACGCACTTATCAACATGGGAGCTTTGCGAATGGGATTGTCGGAAGATGAACTGCCGGAAATAGTAAGCCGCTGGAGAGCTGCAAACCGCCGTATATGCGATTTGTGGTATAAGATAGAGAACGCAGTATTGCAGACCTTTAAAACCGGAGTTCCCACAGCGGTCAACGGACTTATTATGGCGCGTGAATGTGACAGTCTAAACGGTCTGGACTTTATAACCGTAACACTGCCGTCAAAGCGCAAAATGTTTTACGCGTTACCGCATCTCGGAAAGAACAGATGGGGCAATGATTCGTTACATTATTTCGGGGTTAATAATGCCAAGAAGTGGGGCAGCCTTGAAACATACGGGGGAAAGCTTACGGAGAATATAGTACAGGCGATAGCTCGCGACTGCCTTGCATTAAAGATTGAACAGCTTACTGCAACGGGATATAAGATAGTATTCCATGTGCATGACGAGGTAGTTATTGAAGCACCGGAGGAGTGCGCGGATCTTGAGGCGGTATGTAGAATCATGTCTGAGCCTATACCGTGGGCACCGGGTCTTCCGCTTAACGCGGACGGATATGTAAGTAAGTTTTTCAAGAAGGATTAGGAGGTAAGGATTTGAATAATGACAGAATAATCCGTATAAGCACCGGCGCAAGCCGCCGCGCTGCGCAGTGGATTCAGCAGGAGGTTTTATTATCCGAGCTTTATGAAAGATTGAAAACACCAGTGCGTTCATCGGAAACACTGGCGGAATATCTCAGCCTTAAGAAGGGACAGCAGGACGATTTGAAGGACGTAGGCGGTTTTGTGGGAGGTACTCTTGCTGATGGTAAGCGCCGTGCTAACTCAGTAACCGGCAGAGATATTATAGTTCTTGACCTCGATAATTTACCGACCGGCGGTACAGAGGATATATTAAGACGTTTGGAAGGCTTGGGCTGCGGGTACTGCTGCTACAGTACCAGAAAGCACCGCAGAGAAGCACCAAGATTAAGAGTTATGTTACCGCTTGACCGTACTGTTACTGCGGACGAATTTGAACCCATATCACGCAGAATGGCGTGGTATATTCAGCCGGAAATGACTTTCTTCGATAAAACTACGTTTGAGCCGTCAAGACTGATGTATTATCCTTCCGTATCGTCAGACAGCGAATATATATATCAGACAGCCGATAAGCCGTTTTTGTCGGCTGATGGGCTGCTCGCGACTTATGCAGACTGGCAGGATGTGGCGCAGTGGCCACAGGTGCCGGGAGCAACGGCAGAATATACAAGGCTTGCGAAACGCCAGGCGGACCCGGAAACAAAGCCGGGTACAGTCGGCGCGTTCTGCCGTGTATACGATATAAGAAGTGCAATGGCGAAGTTTCTTAACGGAGTATATGAGCAGTGCGGAACTGATGATAGATACACTTACACCGGAGGTTCTACAGTAGGAGGCGCGGTATTATACGAGAATGGAAAATTTCTGTATTCGCATCATGCAACCGACCCGGCAGGGGGTAAGCTGTGCAATGCTTTTGACCTTGTGCGTCTGCATTTGTTCGCAGAAAAGGACGACAGCGCAAAGCCGGATACTCCGGCAAATAAGCTTCCGTCATTCGTGGAAATGTGTAAGCTTGCAGTGGCGGACAGCAATGTTGCCACGCTCATCAACAAAGAGCGCCATGATGCCGCAGTAAAGGAGTTCGGTGGCATAGCGCGTGACAATGACAATATAGAGTGGATGAAAAAGCTTAAAATAAACGAGAGTACCGGGGCAGTGGCAAGGACTACGGACAATGCACTTATTATACTTGAAAACGACCCGCTGTTAAAGGGCAGAATTGCCGAAGATGATTTTTCGCACAGGATTACAGTGCTTAACACGCTGCCGTGGGATTTTGAAAGACCCGGCCGCAGGATATGGGATGACAGCGATGAGAGCGGTGTACGGTGGTACATGGAGCAGGCGCATGGTATTACTGGCAAGGAGAAAATATCCGACGCGGTGGCCATATGCGCCCGCAGACACGCTTTTGATGACGTAAAGGACTATCTTGATACACTGCAATGGGACGGCGTACCGAGACTTGATACGCTGTTTATTGATTATCTCGGAGCCGGTAATAACGATTACGTCAGAGCAGTAACTCGTAAGGCGTTTGTAGCTGCGGTTGCGCGTACATACAGACCCGGAAATAAATTTGACATCATGACTATTCTTGCGGGTAAGCAGGGTATAGGCAAAAGTACACTGCTGAGAAAGATGGGGCGGCATAAATGGTTTACGGACAGTATAAGGACTTTTGAGGGTAAAGAATTATGCGAGCTTATACAGGGGATGTGGATTATTGAAATATCGGAGCTTGAAGCATTGAATAAAGCAGATTCCAACAGGGTTAAGCAGATTATGGCGCAGGAGATTGACAGGTTCAGAGCGGCATACGGGCGGCATGTGCAGGATTGTCCGAGACGGTGTATTTTCTTCGGCACAACCAATAACGGCGAATTTCTGAAGGACAGGACGGGCAACCGCCGTTTCTGGCCGGTAGATACAGGGGAAGAAGCGCCGACAAAATCGGTGTTCAGTGACCTTGACGGCGAGGTGGATATGCTATGGGCGGAAGCGGTACATTATTATAAACAGGGTGAACCGCTTATACTTCCGAAAGAGCTTGAAAAATGCGCAGAACAGGCGCAGGAAGACCATAGAACAATAAGCGTTCATGAGGGACTTATACGTGATTACCTTGAAAGAAAGGTGCCGCCAAATTGGAACAGAATGACGCTGCCGGAACGTCAGGTGTTTTTAAATAATAATGACGCCGGCGGTCAGGAGCTGGTAGAGCGTGACAGAGTGTGCGCGTTAGAGATATGGAGAGAGGTCTTAGGCGGCGGTATGAAAGATATAAGATACTCGGATACTACAGAAATAAACGGTATTATATCTAAAATGCCCGGTTGGGAGAAACTAAAAAAGCCTATGAGGTTCGGGTATTGTGGGGTTCAAAAGGGGTTCATAAAAACGTAACCTTTGATGTAACCTTTGTATTTTCAGTGAAAAACAGGCGGAACAGGCAGAAAAAGTGTAACTTTCAGCAATGTAACTTTCGTGAAAAAGTGTAACCTTTGAAGGGTTGGAAATAAATGTGAAGTTACAAGTTACACCAAAGTTACGTCAAAGGTTACACCGAAAAAATGCGTAGCTAAGGGAAAAACAAGTAAAATGTAACTTTGTAACTTTTACTACAATATTAATAATATAAATAGGGAGTTAGGCACATACACACACACCTGATGCGCCTGATGCGTATACGTATATACGCGCGCGAGAAAACATGTAACGGAGAAAGGAAAAGTTGACTATGAGAGAAAAAGACATAGAACAGTATCTCGTGAAGCGAGTTAAGGAAAGGGGCGGCAGGGCATACAAGTTCGTGTCACCGGGAAATTCGGGGGTGCCGGATAGAATTGTGGTGATGCCGAACGGTGTAATTGTATTTGTAGAGCTAAAGGCAACGGGGGAGAAAACGCGGCCGCTGCAAAATGCACAGATAGCCAAACTCAGGAAGTTAGGGCAAAAGGTGCAGGTGTTGGACACAAAAGACGGGGTTGACAGATTTTTGGAAGAGGTGAAAACGGCATGAAGTTCATACCGCACAATTATCAGAGCTATTGCATACAGCGGATTATTACGGATCGCATGTTAGCGTTATTTCTGGATATGGGACTTGGCAAGACGGCAATAACGCTTACGGCGGTAAATGATTTGAAGTATAACAGGTTTGAGATTTCAAGAGTGCTTGTAATCGCGCCGAAGCGTGTAGCGGAAACAACGTGGAACAGAGAAGCGGATAAGTGGGATCACCTAAAGCATCTGCGGATTTCAGGCGTTCTGGGAAGTCAGGCAAAGCGCATACGCGCCGTAAATACTCCGGCGGATATTTATATTATAAACCGGGAAAATGTTCCTTGGCTGGTAGAGTATTACCGTAACGACTGGCCGTTTGACATGGTGGTTATAGACGAATCATCAAGCTTTAAGAACAGGCAGTCAAAAAGATTTAAGGCGTTAAAGCTTGTACGAAGCAGGATAAAACGTCTTGTGGAGCTTACCGGAACACCGGCGCCGAATACGCTGATGGATCTTTGGGCGCAGATATATTTACTTGACGGAGTTCAAAGGCTGGGTAAGACAATAGGCGGATTCCGGGAAATGTATTTTAGCCCGGATAAACGAAGCCGGACGCAGATATTTACATACAAGCCTAAGGAGTATGCGCAGGACGCGATACAAGCAGCAATTTCAGACATATGCGTAAGCATGAAAGCGGAGGATTATCTTGAGCTGCCAAAGCTTATAACGGTTGATGTGCCGGTGGTTCTGGATGCAAAGAGCCTGAAACGGTACAAACAGCTGGAGACGGAGATGCTGTTGGAGATTGACGATGAAATGATTGACGCAGGAACGGCGGCAGTTCTGTCAAATAAGCTTTTACAGCTTTGCAACGGCGCGGTCTATACCGAGGATAAAGAGGTTGTCGGAATTCATGACTGCAAGCTGGACGCGTTCACCGAGTGTATTGAGAGTTTAAACGGTCAGCCGGTTTTAGTATTTTACAACTTTCAGCATGACAGGGACAGAATACTAAAAGCGTTAGGAAAATCCGGGCTTACAGTAGCGGTATATCAGGGACCGGAGCAAGAGCGGGACTGGAACAACGGTAAAATTGATGTGCTGCTTGCGCACCCCGCAAGTACGGCTTACGGATTGAATCTTCAGGACGGTGGGCGAAATATTATCTGGTTCGGGCTTAACTGGTCACTGGAATTGTACAAGCAGGCTAACGCAAGACTGCATAGGCAGGGGCAGGATAAGCCGGTAGTGGTTCACAGGCTTATCGTGGAGGACAGCCGTGACAGCGATGTCGCAGCTGCGTTAGAACAGAAGGACGATACACAGGAGGCATTGCTTGGAAGCTTGAAGGCGAGAATTGAAAAAGCGAAAGGGCTTTTGGAGGGGGTGTAAAAAATAAATAGAAAAATGAAATTCAGAAAGTTACGGGGCGAATGGAGAATCAGCTGTGATGGCTGGTATCTGTATTGTTCAGAATGTGGTGCAGAGCCGAAAGGCGGAATGAGCAATTACTGCCCCAACTGCGGTGCAGATATGAGGAGGCCGGGCAATGATCGAAGACGTGAGCGCAAAGAGATTATATGAATTACGTGAGAAAAACGGCTTGTCAACAAGAGCGGCTGCCGAACGTATAGGAACATCATCCTCGGTGTGGAACAGGTGGGAGAACGGTAAAAATCGCATGACATCGTTTTTTATAATACAGATTTGTAAGGAATTTGGTGTGTCGGCAGATTGGTTACTGGGGTTGACAGATTAAATAAAAAGGGGAGAGATTATTATGCCGGCAAAACAGTATTTAGGGCAATTAAAAAAACTTGATGAAAAAATCAGGCAGAAACGAGAGAAACTGCAAAATCTCAAAGAATGTACAAAAAGCACAGGTTCTGTTGATGTAACAAAAGAGCGTGTTGACGGAGGTAAAGTTTCGACTGATGCGACATATGTTGATACACTTATACAAATCGAAAAACTTGATAAAGAAATCTCGGAAATGATTAAAGAATACAATGTATATGAGCGAGAAATTAAGAGGCATATAAATATCTTAACTAATGAGGTTTACATAACATTATTGCGTAAACGTTATGTTGAATTTAAAACTTTATCGCAAATTGCAAAAGAAATGAATTACAGCTATGATTACGCGCGGTTTTTGCACGGAAAAGCACTAAAAGCCTTTGAAATAGAAACGACGAAAAAAAATGTGAGATGTTTTGGATTAACTATTGACAATCTCACACTAAAATGTTAAAATTGTTATAATGAGAAAAATGTATGTAAAAGCGTTGAGGAACAATCCTTGACGCTTTTATTTTTGCGGAAAGGAAGTGAGAACATGACTGAAAAACAGAAAATATTTGCCGATGAATATTTGATTGACTGTAACGCTACAAGGGCATATAAAGCGGCATATCCAAATGTAAAACGTGATGCAGTTGCAGCCGCAAATGGTAATAGATTGCTAAGAAATGCTAAGATTAAAGCATACATTGATGAGCAGCTTGAAAAACTGCATAATGCAAGGACGGCCAATGCAGCGGAAGTCATGGAGTATCTTACTTCCGTTATGCGTGGTCAGTCAGAAGCTGAAATTGTTGTTATTGAGGGTGAAGGCGATGGTATTTCATCTGCAAGACGAATGAATAAAGCGCCTGACGAAAGGGAAAAGCTGAAAGCCGCCGAATTACTCGGTAAGAGATACGGGCTATTCACGGACAAAGTGAATTTGACAGGTGAAACACCTGTTGTTATCGTTGATAATCTTGATGAATTAGAGGATTAGTAACAGGATAGTAACAAAAAAATATTAAAAACCGCTGTATTATCGTATCAACAGCGGTTTTGTGTTTATTATGCGATATTTTGGAGGGTGTTTGAGATAGAAAATAACAGAGTGTCCCTTAAAGATGCAGTTGGAAGAGGGTATAAAACATTTTGGCGATATCGAGGACGATATCGAGTGGTTAAAGGTTCAAGGGCAAGCAAAAAATCAAAAACGGCGGCATTGTGGTACATTTGTAACATGATGAAATATCCTGAAGCAAACACACTTGTTATCCGCCAGACTGCGGCGACACTGAAAAACAGCTGCTTTACAGAATTGAAATGGGCTATAAATCGGCTCGGAGTAAATAACAAATGGAAAGCAACTGAATCACCGCTTGAATTAACATATCTTCCGACGGGTCAAAAGATATATTTCAGGGGGTTAGACGATCCACTGAAAGTAACATCGATTACAGTTGCTGTCGGCTGCTTGTGCTGGCTTTGGATTGAGGAAGCATACGAGATACCGAACGAAGAAGCGTTTAACACCCTTGATGAAAGTATACGAGGTATTACACCGCCGGGCTTATTCAAGCAAATAACACTTACATTTAACCCTTGGAATGAACATCATTGGTTAAAGGCTCGGTTCTTTGATACAAAATCTGATGATATACTTGCTATCACTACAAACTATATGTGTAATGAATGGCTTGATGCTTCAGATTTAGCAATGTTTGAAGATATGAAAAAGAATCGTCCGAAGCGCTATAAAGTAGCAGGGTTAGGCGATTGGGGTATTACCGACGGTATTGTGTATGAAAATTGGATTGTTGAGGATTTAACCGACTTAATTCCGAGATTTGCAAACAGGTACTATGGTCTGGATTTCGGTGTAAACGATCCAAATGCTTTAATATGCTTTGATTTTGAAGCGGGGCAAAAGAAAATATATGTGTACGATGAATTTTATCAAGGTAATATTACGCTTGATGTTCTTGCTGCGGAAGTTATAAAACGAATTAACGCGAGCTTTGTTACATGTGACGCGTCAGCAAAACAGAATATCATTGATTTATGTTCGAGGGGCATCGCTGCTATACCGGCTGTAAAAGGTAATGGCAGTGTAGAATTTGGTATTCAGTGGCTTCAAGGTTTTGATATTATCGTTGATTACAGATGCAAGAATTTTATCAAGGAAATATCAAATTACCAGTGGTTAAAGGACAAACAAGGAAATATTCTTGATAAACCGGTTGACAAAGACAATCATTTATTGGATGCTTTAAGATACGGTGTTGAACCGTTAAGGTTTGGTAATGTGAGGTAGTGAAAATGTGTAGGCATAAACGGATAAAAATAAACGATGTTGATGTTTGTCTGAAATGCGGTTTAACTGTATGCGAAGGCAAATTTGTTCAGATTGACAGAAAGCTTATAAGTAAAATCGGTAAGAAGGTGAAGTAAATGCGGAATACATTAGCGGAATATCCTGATTATTCAGCGGAAATAGAAGCACTTGATAACGGCGGAATATCCGCTGAGGGCATTGACGTTAAATTATTATACCGCATAATAAACAAACATAAACACAATGCGAGATACAACAAGAAGCTGTATAGCCGTTATAAAGTAAATGAGGGCGGTGTACCGATATTTGAGCGTACACCGCGCTTTGACGCTAAAGAGATAAACAACCGAATTAACAATGATTTCTTTGGCGAAATCATTGATTTCAAGGTCGGTTATTTTGCCGGAGAAGCTGTCGGCTATAGTTATAGTACTACAAAAGAGAGCGCGAGAGATACGGGCGGCGATAAAGCTGTTGAAGCCGCAGGCAAGGTACTGACAGACTTTGTGACAAGAAACAATATGTATGATGTGGATATGGAAATTACAAAATTTTCAGCAATTTGCGGCTATGCCGGAAGATTATTCTACGTTGATGAGAGCGGGAATGAAAGGTGTATGGTGGTTGAACCCTTTGAATGTATAGTGTTAAGTAATGCGGAGGTTACAGAACCGCGGTATGCAGTACGTTACTACAAAACAAAGGATATACACGACAAGACTGTTTGGAAGGTTGAATTTTATGATAATACCATGATTTACTACTATGAAGGGAATCTTGGGAATTTAGCCTTTGTTAAGGCTGAACCGCATATGTTTAGTTATTGCCCTTTGCAGATTATACCAAACAATAAAGAAATGATCGGCGATGCTGAAAAGGTGCTGGAGCTTATTGATAGTTATGACAAGGATTTATCTGACTGCGATAACGACATTGAATCCTTTGCAAGGGCGATGTTAGTGTTTGAGAATCTTGGAGTAACGAAACAACAGATGGAAGAAGCGCAGGCTTCGGGCGTGTTTAAGTTCTTTACGGGTGCGGCAAACGGCAAAGCTTATTATCTGACTAAAGATATAAATGACACGTTCACAGAAAATCATATTAACAGAGTGGAAAAGAACATTTATAGGTTCAGCAAAACGCCGAATTTGAATGATGAGCAGTTTAATTCAGCAAGCGGTATTTCTTTGAAGTTCAAGCTTACCGGACTTGAAACAAAGTGTGGTATGTTTGAAGCGAAAATGCAGGCGGCCGGGACATATATGTTTAAACTGCTTGCCGAATGCTGGGGACGGCATTTAAAGGTTGAGGTTGACCCTTTGCAGTGTGTTATGGATTTCAAGCGCAACTTCCCCCTTGATGTTCTCAGCGAAGCACAGGCTGCGCAAGCTATGATAAATGCCGGACTTCCGAAGCGTGAAGCTTATTCGATGGCATTCAGCGGCATAGATGATATTGATTATGTTATGCAACTAATAGAGAAAGAACAAAACGGTATACCGCCATTGTTCGATGATAATGACGAACCGGGCGGGGATGATATTTTGGCAGGTGAAAACAATGGCGGTGACGGAAAGTGAACTTGAAAAATATCTTGTTCAAGTACGCCGGATTGCAGAGCACAGAGAAAACGGGGCAGAACGGAAAATCAAGCAAATATACAAAAATCTTACAGAGGATTTGAATTCATGGCTCGGTAATTGCTATGCGAAATATGCAGAAGATGATAAGCTTGACTTTGCTGTATTGCGGCAGAAAGGGCAATACGCACGATTTCTTGAAGAAGTGCAGTTAAAGGTTGACAGGATATATCCCGAATTGAAAAACACGGTTGAAGAACTTATTGACACGACATATAAAGTATGTTGGCACGGTATGTATGACGGCGTAACCAAAAGCAAAAAGGTTGAGGATTTACATAAGGCATTTAAAGCGTCAAAAGCTATTACACCGGAGCAGATAAAAGCAGCGGTGCAGAATCCTATTCCTAAATTACGGTTGAAACCTATTTTAGAGCGTAACAGACGGCAGATTATAGGGGATATAAGACGTGAAATCGGCGTTGGTTTATCGAATGGCGATAGAATGTCAACAATGGCTCGCAGGATTAGTAAGTACGTTGACGGGGATTACAATAAATCTATGCGGATTGCGCGTACAGAAGCTCATAGGGTTCGTGAAGTAGGTTTTAACGATAGTGCGGAACGTATTGATAGGATAATGCAAGACAATAATTCCGATTGTCGTATGGTAAAGATTTGGAGAAATAAAAAGGATTTAGCTGTAAGAAAGACGGATAAGGCAAACCATGTTGACATGGAGGGTCAAACAGTTCTTGCAGATGAAGAATTTACACTTATAAGCGGGGCAAAAGCGAAATGTCCCGGTACTTCCGGCGTTGCCGCCGAGGACTGCAATTGCAGATGCAGAGCGTCAAGGGATATTATGAATGACGCTGAATTTTACGCGGCTACAGGCAGACATTTCCCCGGTTACGCAGCACAAACAACAAAAACACCAAATAATTTAAACAATACCTTGCAAAATCAACAGAAAAGTGATAAAATAGAGAAAAGCGAAATTCGCAAAGAACTCGAAAAATCAGGTATCGCATATAATGATGTTGCTTTATTACCTAAAACGTTATCTTCAAGCGAGATAGTAACGAGGTTAGGCGGCGGTGATATGACAAGCGGATCTTGTTCGTCATTGGGATTTGCTTATATCGGAAATAAGCAAGGGTATGATGTTCTTGACTTCCGGGGCGGCAATTCACAGCACTTTTTTGCACGTAATAACAACATTAAGCAAATGCTGAATTTGCCCGGAGTAAAAGGCAGCATAACTAAAGTAGAAAAAGAAGCCGGTGACACAGCTAAAATTATCAAAGGTTTGGAATATGAAAAAGAGTACTATATTGCTGTTGGCAGGCATGCAGCGATTATACGAAATACCGAACATGGCGCCGAGTATCTTGAACTTCAATCTCCGAAAAGCAACGGATGGCAGACGTTTGACAAATATGGTTCAACGATTGCTACATTGCGAAAGAGATTCGGCTGCCGAAAGACAGCAGACAGAATGAGAATTGGAAATCGGTCTGTAGTTTTTGAAAAAGAAGTCGTATTGATGGAAGTGGACTCCTTTAAGAACAATGATGAGTTCCGAAGAATACTTGGCTATATAAATACCGCATTAAATGAGCAAAAGAAAGGAGCGATGGGAAGTGTCAAATGATGTATGGTATAAAAATAATAATGCCGATAAAACCTGGTGGAAAGATACGCCTGGGACAGTCGGTGAATGGTTATTCAGCTTTGACAAAAAGAAGATATATAATTTATTTGCTGATTATCCGCATAACCTTACAGCCGAAGAAAAAGAAATTTTTGATGCTGAAAATCCTGATTGGAAAGACTTTTTCAGCGGCAGAACCTGAGCATGTTTTCAAGCGTGCTTTTTTATTGTCCCGAGCATGACGTTAAAAGGCTTTTTTGTTTTACCCCTCAATAGAAGGGCGGCTTGTGCGGGCTGCCCTTTCCAAACGGGAAGCGAGGCATGAGCGGCGGGTTCGACTCCCGTCCTTCCCTATCATGTGGGCGGTGATTGAATAACTCGTTTTTGTGGAATTTAATCGGCGAACTCAAAAAAATATTATGTGGAGGTTCATTTTAGGACCGACTCAAAGAAAGAAGGTTTTATTTATGGGTGAAACAGGTACCGTAGCACAGTCCGGAACAGGCGGTATTCAGGGCACCGCAGGCGGAGCGCAGAGCGGCGTTCAGAGCGCGGCGGGAGCTATACAGAATGGTACTCAGAATACAGGGAACGGAGCACAGAACGGTGCTCAGAGCGCGCAGAACGCACAGGCATTTAATTATAACGACCCTGAATTTCAGAGATTTGTGCAGTCAGCGGTTGACAGGGCTACTCAGAAGCTCGGTACGGAGAATAAGGATCTGAGGACACAAATAGAGCAGCTTCAGACAGCTAATATGACTGACGCGCAAAAGCATGAGCACGACATGACGGAGCGTGAGAAGGCTTTAAAAGCAGGTGAAGCGGCGCTCAAAGTAGAAAGAAACAAGATGTATGCTATGGGTGCAATCAAGAAAGCAGGACTTGACGATGGCACCGATACCGCTTTAAGTCTTATTGATTTGGTTATGGCTGATGAGGAAAAGGACATTGACACAAGGGTTGAAAGTCTGAATACGCTTGTCAAGAAGCTTGTTGCGGCGGAGGTAAACAAAACCTTTGCGGCAAACGGCAGACAGCCCGGTAAATCGAATGTCTCTGATAGTATGCCGGATAAAAACGCAGCCGCTATTAATGCCGGTAAAAGAGCGGCGGCGGCAAATAAGGCGTCGCGGGGCATTTTAGACTATTATGTAGGAGGTAATAAGTGATGAAATTTACAAACACAAGTGCAGCAAGTAATAAAATTATACTTGCAAATGACCATTATGTGGCAATTCCGTATGATTGCAGTAATATTACAGCAAATTCCGACGGTGTTATTCCGGCGGGTACGATTATTCCGGAAAATGACGCTACAGCAGTCGGTGTATTGCTTACCGACGTCATTCCGGCTGAAAATCCGAACGGTACTGTTGTTATTCACGGATTTGTTACGGCAAAAAAGCTTCCGGCAGCCCCGGCAGCGGCGGCAAAAACGGCGCTTAATATGATTAAATTTATGTAAGGAGTGTGAACAAAGATGAATTTAAGGGATATTTTTACGGCGGAGAGTATAGCCGCAAACTTTACCGAAGCGGCGTCAAATACAATTCCGTATTTCGGAGCGGGTTTATTCCCCCCGGCAAAGAAGCAGGGACTGGACTTGAAATGGATTAAGGGACATAGAGGCTTGGCGGTATCGCTTGCGCCCTCAAACTTTGACAGCAAATCAAAATTCCGTGACAGGGTTGGTGTACAGATCGCAGAAACGGAAATGGCATTTTTCAGAGAATCTATGCTTGTGAAGGAAGCAGATGAACAGGAAATCATGCGCGTACAGGACAGTAATGATCCGTATGCAGCACATGTTCTTGAACACATCTATGATGATACGGCAACGCTTATTAACGGCGCCGATGTTGTGCCGGAGCGTATGAGAATGCAGCTTTTAGCACCTATCGGCGGTAATATGGGTATTTCTATTGTTGCGGCTGATACAGAAGGTAAGCCGGTTAATTACACCTACAATTATGATCCTGACGGTACATGGAAAGCTGAACACTATATGCAGATTGTGACGGCGGATGATAAGTGGTCGGCGGCGGCAACGTGCGATCCTATGAAGGACTTGGAGGCAGCGCTTGACGCACAGGAGCAGGCAGCCGGAAACCGCCCGGAGATTGCACTGATGTCAAAGCCGACATTTAACCTTATCAAGAACAGTGCAAAGGTAAGAAGCGGTGTTTTGGCCCAGAACACAACTGCGAATGTGAACTACACATCGAAGAAGGTGCAGGAGTATGTGGAAGAGGAGCTTAATATCAAGCTTGTTATCTACACAAAGAAGTTCAAGGACGAGAGCGGCGCAACAAAAGCGTTTTATCCTGATAATATTATCGCGCTTCTTCCTAACGGTGCAATCGGAAAAACCTATTACGGCACAACCCCGGAGGAAAGAACACTTATGGGCGATACCAATGCAGACGTTTCAATTGTGAACACCGGTGTTGCGGTTACGGTTACAACTACAACAGATCCGGTAAACACAAAAACCACTGTTTCAGAAATTGTACTCCCGTCGTTTGAGGGCATGGATAATATGTATGTGCTGGAGGTGGCTTGATTATGGCTACATTCAAATATCCGTATACAGTAAAAGCAAACGGTAAAATTGTACCGCCGAATACCGAGGTAGAAATTGAAAGCACTCACTGTAACGCCGATAGTGACGGTATGGGGGTTGTTATTGATAAACCGATTGAAACACCGAAAAAACGTACAGCAAAAAGGAAAGAGTGATTCGGTATGACGGCAGATGAAATAATGGATTGCGGTATTCCTGTTGATGATGTGAGTGCTTCGGCAATTCTGACCGTGGAAAGCGCGTTGGAATACGTCAGGGCAAATACAAATTTGGAATTTGATTTGAACGATATTGATAGTATCAAGGCGCTCCCCTCTTGCGTAAAGCTGTTTGTTGTAAAATACAATGAGCTTATAAGCAGAGAAACGGGCATTGCAAGTGAAAGCATAGCCGGTATGTCGCAAAGCTTTGAAACGGGCGATAAAGACGCCTTGCTTTATAGCCTGTTAAGCAGCTTATGCGGTCAATATGTTAATGCGGCACAGTTTGAATGTGTACCGCGGATAGGAAGGTATGTTAATGGGCGTTAAGGTTCGTACAAAGAAGAATAATTTATCTCAGATGGAAAAAGAGTTTAACAGTCTGAACGGCAAAAAAGTTCAAGTTGGAGTGCTTGGCGGCGGCGAGCATGCTTGGCTTGC
>JAUNPN010000022.1:18707-31609 GCA_030536655.1 bacterium
ACCCGAACAAGACGAATCCTCTTGTAGATACCGGAGGTATGATTAACGCAATCACATATAGGGTGGAATAATATGAAATTGTACAATTTTACAAGGCTGATAAACAAATACAGTACAAATTTTACACTGATTGTACCGTCTGAGGGACAGTATGAAGGCGGCATATATAAAGACGGAAAACCTACAACAGAAATAAGAGCCGGTGCTATTGTACCGTTGTCACAGCGG
This sequence comes from bacterium, assembly GCA_030536655.1. Classification (GTDB taxonomy): domain Bacteria; phylum Bacillota; class Clostridia; order UBA1381; family UBA1381; genus UMGS1958. Next base: position 18,936 of record JAUNPN010000022.1, read on the forward strand.
AAGGTCTATCAATTAGGCGGTAATTATACGGCGCAGGATAAAGAACTTTACACTGCAAGGCGAATTGAAAAAGCATTATCGGGCTGTAAGGTTCTTTACAAAGATGTATATTATAGTGTGGAAGAAGAAACTGATTATTCTGACTTTGGAGATGTATACCATTATATGCTCAGAAAAGAGGTTGAAGCATGATTGATTATGAAAAAATAAGAAATACAGTCGTTGACCTTTTGAAGCAATATACAGGTGTTGAAGTTGTGCTTGCAAATCAGGCAGCGCATATACCGGAACGTCCGTACATTTCATTCACCATAACGAGCCCTATGATTGCGAATAACGGTACATACGGGCGTTACAGTGATGGCTTTGACCGGAAACCCGTAAAGCAGATTTGGAGCATTACATCACATACTGAAACAACAGATGAAGCGGCAGTTATAGCTCAAAAAGCATTTGATTTTTTTGAACGTTTTTATGAGGTTTTAGCTGAACATGAAATTGTAGTTGTGCGGTTAGGAAACATAACAAACAGAGATACTTTTTTAACGGTTGATTATGAATACCGATGCGGTTTTGACGTTACATTCGGGCTGATGAATGAAACGGCTCGTTTGGAGCTTGATGAAGGCGAAATAGAAACAGCGTTGGTAAATTCGATCAGAATTGAAAGGAAGGGATAGTATGGCGTTAGACGTCACAATTAATTTAACAACAGAACAAATAAGCGGTACTGCAAGTTCGGGCATACCGCTTATTTTTTCCGGGGTGTGCGGCGAAACCGACATACCGTATACAAAATGCAGGAGCCTGTCGGATGTAAAAAATGCAGGGTTTGCAGCTGACACCCCGGCTTATAAAGCGGCGGAATTGTTATTTAAGCAGAAAAACAGCCCGAAAACAATAGCGGTTGCGGGGGTTACACAAAGCCCGGCTTTTAGCGATGAACTGTTTGATGAGGATTGGCGGCAGTTAATAGTGGTGAATCACGGGAATGTAAAACCGTGGGTAATCGCAAAGGCTGTTGAGGAACACGAAGATAAATTGTTTTTCACATCTATAAGTATTAAAGACGCCGATACATTGGATGACGAAGCTTTTCAGACAGCGTGGAACGAAGTGATCGGAGAACTGAAAACATTTACAAGAACTGTTGCGATGTACTATGATGACACCATAGCTACTCCCGAAGCGGCTCTTGTCGGAGCGACAGCAGGTTACAGCGCGGGTTCATTTACGTATAAGAATATTATTCTTGAAGGTATCCCGGCGCTTAAGCTGTCCGATAAGCGCGTTGAAATAATAAACGGCAGTGATGAAACCGGTCACGGATTGACAGCGGTTAAAAAAGCCGGAGATATTGTTACAACAGAGGGTAAGACCGCAAAGGGCGAATATGTAGATGTTATCGACAGTAAGGACTGGATAATTGAGAATATCGGGTATAATTTGCAGAAACTGTTTAATTCACAGCCGAAAATTCCCTATACCACACCAGGAATAACTCAGTTGGAAAATGCCACGTTAAGCGTACTTAAAACCGCGTTTAACAACGGAATGATAGCTCCGATAGAAGGCAATGAGAATACCGGCAATTACAGTACAAGCTTTAAAACCAAGGCTGAAATACGTGAACAGAATGCGGCGGATATAACCGATAGGCATTATCCGGGCGGAAATTTTACATTTGAGCTTGCCGGAGCTGTTCACGATGCGGAAATAAACGGAACAATTACATGGTGACCGGAGGTGAAACGGAATGAAAACATATGATGCAAAAGACGTTGTCGTAACTTTTGGAAATGTATATATTACAGGATTCGCTGAAGATTTGGTAACGTGTGCGAAGGATGAAGATATGTTTACTTCGTCTGTAGGCGCGCAGGGGGACGTGGTTGTTAATACTACAAATAACCCTCTCGGTACAATCTCGATCACGTTACAGGCAACAAGCCCGCAAATCGGATATCTTAGGGAATGCGCAAAAAACGGAACATATGCGGCTTGCTATGTGACAAATAAAAATCTTGGGGAGCGTTCGGGTGGTTCACAGGCAAGGGTTAAGAATTACCCTGAAAGCGAATACGGCGCAGAGGTCGGCGACAGAACATTTGAAATTCAAGTGTTCGACTACGAGGAAGAAAATATATAAGGTCTTAAATCCGGTGCAAATAAACAGGTTGCGCCGGATTTTGTATTGAAAGGAAGGTAAAATCTAATGGCAGATAATAAGTTTTATACAGTAACGAAAGAAATTAAAGGCAAGAAGTATGTGGCACAGTTCAACGGCTTATCATACGTGCTGAAGCTTACAGATGATACGTATATCAGCGATACGTCGAGCAACCACAGCAATGTAAAAATGAGTGAAAAGCTCTTTAACGACGTTATTGTTGAGCCTAAGGGTTTAACTCCGGACAGCTTTGACGATATGGACGAATATAACGAAGTAACCAATTTTGCTATGGATGTGGCTAAGGGCAAGTTTCGCGACAAGCAGGATACCGGCGAAGAAAAGAGCAAGGGATAATTGGGCTTGTTGGCGGCTTGTTTTGAGTGACGGCGGTTTGGACTATAACACAGTATTTCATCAAATGACTTTGGGAGAAATACGTGAAGCCAACGCAGCGCTGGATATAAAAATTGAAATGCAAAGGAAGGCTGCTAAAAAGAAATAGCTTGAAGGGAGGTTCTGAAAAATGGCTAATGTAGTTCGTGAAGACGTTGTACAAATCAGTTTTGATATAAATAATAGCGTTTTAACAGAAGCTGATAACTTAGCGAATAGTTTAACCGATAATGCGACACGCGGTATGGCGCAAATAGACACCGGGATTGCAAATGTTAATAATTCCGCGTCAGGTTTAAACACTACTCTCGCAAACTCAAGCACTGTTGCTTCCGGATTAGGGGACAGTATGCACGGTATGGCCTCAGCCGCTGATGAAATCGGGCGGGGCGCGTATACGGCGGCCTCAGGGTTTGATACTGTTGCTAATGAGGTTACAGCCGCTTCAAGGGTGGTTGATATTATTAGGAACAATATATCACAGTTTGATACAGGAGTATCAACCGCAAAAAGCGGTGTAACTGAATTTGTGGCGAAGCTGAAAGAAATAGCAAGCGCTGGACTTGATAAGATAATACATCCAATTCAAACAATAAAAACTGCTTTGGGTTCTGCAAAAGAACAGGCGGCACAGTTTGTAACAAGGCTAAAAGATATTGGAAAGACCGGTATAGACAAAGTTGAGCGCGGCATAGACAGCCTAACAACGAAATTTACGGAGGCAAGGTTACAAGCGTCTATAATGGCGGGAGCGGTAAAGACCTCTTTAGGACAGATAAAGGGCGCATTGACTCAGGGCAAAACGGGCGTATCAGGTTTTACAACAGCGTTGAAGAATGTAGGCAAAATTAGCGTGGTCGGTACGGTAAACGGTATCAAGGGGCTTGCTAATGGTATAAAAAGCATCGGCAAGATGAGTTTTAAAGGCGTTACAGCAGGTATAAAAGGTATTGCGGCGTCGGCGAAAGCGGCACTCCCTAGTTTACAGAAATTTGCAAAACAAAAATTTGAACAGTTAATTTCCGGTTTAGGGAAAGTAGGGAGCAAATTGAAAGAGATTGGTTCAAAAGCTCTTGATGCGGCCGGAAAGCTTGCAAAAATATCTTTAAAGGGCGTAGGCGTGGGCGCGGCGGCGGCAGCTGCTGCAATAGGTGCCGTTGTCGGCAAATCAGTACAGGCATACGCCGATTATGAACAGCTTACCGGCGGTGTGGAAACTCTGTTCGGCGCAGGCGGCAGAAGTATTAACGAATATGCTGCAAGCGTAGGCAAAACTGTTTCGGAGGTTCAGGGAGAATACAATAAACTAACGGCCGCGCAGGATGCCGTTATGTCTAATGCTCGTGAGGCATACAAAACGGCGGGCATGTCGGCAAACGAGTATATGGACACTGTGACCGGATTTTCAGCCAGTCTTATATCAAGCGTGGGCGGGGACACGGTCAAAGCGGCTGACCTCGCCAATCAAGCGTTAATTGATATGTCTGATAATGCGAATAAGATGGGTACCGATATGGAATCTATAAAAAATGCGTATCAAGGTTTTGCGAAGCAGAATTATACCATGCTTGACAACCTAAAGCTCGGTTACGGCGGTACTCAGGAAGAAATGCAGCGTCTTCTTAACGATGCGCAGAAGCTCACCGGGCAGAAGTACGACATATCTTCGTTTGCAGATGTAACGGAAGCTATACACGCAATACAGACTGAGATGGATATTACCGGCACTACTGCAAAGGAAGCGGAGCATACAATAAGCGGTTCGCTGAATGCTATGAAAGGCGCATGGAGCAATGTATTGGCGGACCTTGTAAATGGCGGAAGTAACCTTGACAACAGTATTAACGCGCTTGTTGAAACTGCCACAGCGTTTGGCAGGAATATCATTCCAGCGATTGAAAGTGCGTTGTCGGGAGTGGGAAAACTCATAGAGGGGTTAGCTCCGGTGATAGGTCAGGCGATACCAACGCTTGTGAGTACCTTGTTACCTACACTTGTAAACAGCGCTGTTTCGCTGATACAGTCATTTGTAAACAGTATTGTGGCAAACGGTCCGGCAATAGCACAGGGATTAGGTGATGCGGTTCTGATGGCGGTTGACGGATTAGCGAAGATAGTACCTAATCTGATAAACGCAGCATTTATGCTCATTCAAAATTTGAGCTCGGGGCTTATACAAGCCGCGCCGCAGCTTGTTAATGCGGCAGTGGGACTGTTGGATAGCCTGGCAAACGGACTGGTTACAAATCTTCCCGTTCTTATCACGAGTGCATTACAGCTTATTATGGCGCTGTCTCAGGGATTGCTGAATAATTTACCGACACTCGTTAACACTGCAATTACTTTGGTTGTCGGTTTTGTACGAGGTATCACTGCTATGTTTTCTCAGATTATCGCAATGGGAATACAGTTAGTTGTACAATTGGCTGTCGGGCTTATACAGGCGATACCTCAGCTGATAGCGGCGATACCTCAAATCATTTCCGCTATTTGGGACGGTATAACATCTGTAAACTGGCTTGATTTGGGCGTACAAATTGTAAAAGGGATATGGGATGGTATTAAGTCTCTTGCCGGTTCTGTATGGAGCGGCATTAAATCGTTGTTTACAGGCGGTGGTGATTCCGGAGAAATTGACGCCGCGGCAGCAAATGCAGGAAGTTCATATACTACAACTTTAAACAACAGTATCAATTCTACGAGTATTGACACAACCGGGTTGTCAAGCGGTTTAAATATGGACTTAACCGCACAAGGTACGTCAAGCGCCGCTTCATGGAGCAGCAGTTTCACTACAAGCATGAACGGCGAAGGGGCAGGCTTAGCGACTGCAACGCAAACTGTAAGTTCGGGGCTAAGCATGGATTTAACTCAACAAGGAACTCAAAGCGCCACATCGTGGAGCAACAGTTTCAGCGCAAGCATGAGCGGTGAAGGCTCAAATCTGGCGGCAACAACCGAGCAAATTAAAACCGCAATGAACCTTGATTTAACTATGGAAGGTACACAGAGTGCCGCAACATGGGGTACGGGCTTTACAACAGGTATAACCGATGCTACAGCAGCCGTAACAACAGCTATGGAAGGCGTGAAAGCTGTTGTTGGTGTGGATTTATCAGCACAAGCATCCGCAGCTTGCAGCGGTGTTTCAGTCGCTGTATCATCTATGTGCGCAACTATTACATCCGTAACGCAAACGGCGTCAAAAACTGTCATTGCCACAACAAAATCGTGCGGCTCAGCGGTTATTGCAAGCATAACAAGCACTATGAGCCGATTTAACAGCACTGTTTCAGCCGGAATGAATAGAGCTGTATCAACCGTCAAAAGCGGTGCAGGAGGTATCAAATCCGCGCTTAGCGATCTAAAGCTGTCAAGCGTCGGTTCAAATATGATACAAGGCTTGATAGACGGTATCAACAAGAAAAAAGATAAGGCGGTAGAAGCCGCTAAGTCACTGGCAAAAGCCATTAACGCCGAATTTGAGAAGATAGAGGATATAAATTCACCATCTAAAGTATGGAAAAATTATGGCGCATATCTTGTCGAGGGGTTAAATATTGGTGTTACCGGAAACATACCGAAAGCAGAAGAAACGGTTAATTCTCTTGCGGGCGTTTACACTCCTGAAACCGATGAATCCGTTACCACTAATAACAGTAATGTAACTGAAACAACTACTTACAATCCTCAGTTTAATTTGACAATAAACGGTTCAAATGACGACAGAGCTATGGAGCGTAAAATAAAAAAGTGGATTTTAGAAGCGTTAGCTGAAGCTGATGAAGCGATGCTGCGTAAGCAAAGAACAGTACAAGCATTTTAAGTCAGAGCGGCGATTATTTGATTGCCGCTCTGTAAAATTATGAAAGGAGTGTATGGAATGGCATTGATAAACGGTATTTATATACACGTAACCGGAGAAAATGTTGACAGAAATGTTGAAGCATCAACGCATTCTGTTGAGGTTGGATCGGATATAACGGACCATATCAAAACGCAGCCGATAGAATTATCTCTGTCCGGTGAGATTGTGAATTACACAGGATACACTTCCGAAACAAAAACAGAACAGAAAACCATTAACGCGTGGATAAGTCTTGTTAAAAAGGACGGCAGTGCATTCGATACTATGAGTTTTGAACGTTTGAATAACGAGCTGCTTGCTTTTGAAGGCGGTGCAAATTGGGTTAATAGCGGAGCCGTTCAATATATAGATGGCAGCGGCAATCTCATAAATTGTGCTTTAGGCGATGCTGTTGCCTTCGGTAACACGATAATTAGCGGTGAAGGGACAATTATAGGTTCGGGAGACGCTATAGTGGGCGATACCGTTATAAGCGGCAATCCGACAGTCGTATTAACCAAAAAGAAGATTTATTGCGTTAAATTTGAAGTAATAATGCCTTACGGGGCAACAGTGAGAATACAGAACGCATATAAAGACTACTGCTGTTTTAACGTTATAAATAAAAGTACAACCGGTTATAATGTGCGCGATTATGATGCGGATGCGGCAAATACAAATGATTTTGTTTTGTCGAATACCTATAATGGTGAAACCGGCAGAATAAGAACAGAGTTTACCAATTATGACTCCGAAACGAGCACAATTAAAACGAATGAAAACAGAAGTGCGGCTTGGGTTATTGAATGCATAACTAACTGGTTGAATACGGGAACATTGGTAATTTATGAGGGTAGAAATTACCTGCAAAACTATCAAATACGAAAATTCAGTACAGGACACCCGAATGGAATTACCGGCGGAGCGGAATTTAGCATGACTTTAGCCCAATTCAGAGGTGCGGTCAACAGCTACACCGCGGCAAACGGAGCTGTAGCAAGCGGCGGTACACAGCAGATTGATGAGGGTGATAATTCTGAAGTATGGTATGACGTTCAAGTGGGTGATGAATTATACAGTTTGGTATCGCAGTACGGTAATTTGAAAAGGGAGCCTATAAATGGGGTTGAATACAGTGCTGTTGATTGGGTCATGAGGAAAAATCCGCATGCTTTTGAAGATGTAAACGATTGCAGCACTTTGAAAGCTTGTGAAAAAATATTGTTAGGATATAGGTGATTGACATGAAAAAAGATAGAATCCTAATAAAAAAAGCAAATATTCCGTATCGGTTTTCAATCGCTTTACCGAGGGAAACGTTTGATTTGGAAATCCGATATAACCAAACAGCAGATATGTTTACGACAGCATTATATAAAAATAATAATTTGATTTGTATAGAACCTATCCTATACGGTATACCGCTTTTCAGGCAGCTTTATCAGCCCGGAAACTACCCGCCGTTAGTAATTATACCAAAAGACAGCAGCGGTGAAAATACGGCGGTTACATGGGATAACTTCAATGAAACGGTATTTTTGGAAATTGATAATGCAGGTGATTAAGAGTGAGTGAAAGAATATTTGACGGCAAAAGCCTAAGTGACACATCAAAGCTTATATCAGCTCTGAATATGGTACTGAACGAAAATCCAGAAGGCATTGCGCCTCCGGAGCAATTCGGGTTTTCGGCTGTTATTCAGACTGATAAGACAGAGTTACATAGTTCGGGATTTGATTTTGAATTTAATATACCGTTCGACGATGATACAGTACCTAATGAATCTACAATAACTATATTTAATTTATCGGGAAATACTGTGAATAACTTTAAAACTGGGAATGAATTGACGGTTATTGCCGGTTATGGTGATGATACAGGTGTTGTTTTAAAGGGTAAGATTTCCGCAGTGAAAACGAAGCATAGCGGAGTTGATAAAATCACCACTGTTTATGTGTTGGATAACGCCGACTACAGCAATATCGATATTGTTGAGCAGACTTTTTCGGGTGGCGCTACAGCAAGTTATATTTTAAAAAGCCTTCTCGAAAGACTGAAATTAAATATAGCCGTATTTGAAGTACAAAGGGACCATACATATGAAAGCGATGTTTCTGTTAAAGGCAGCATTACAGATGCAATAAAAAAATATGCCGCTGTTTGCGGTGTTTCTGTATATATCCATAAACTACAGATATATTGCCGCCCGATTTGGAAGGGCGATAATATACATTTTACGGTGTGCGCGGAAACAGGTATGATCGACAGTCCCGAACCGTTTGAAGAAGAAAACACAAATGAAGAATATAAAGACAGCGTTACAGGTTATAACATAAATATGTTATTTCAGCACCGTATGGCAACGGCGGCAATAGTCGATGTATCGAGCAAAGATTATAAAGGCACTTACAGAGTATGCAGCGGTACGCATTCTTTTGATGGTTTATCGGCAATAACGGAAATCAAATGCATTGAGAATATCACAACCTCAATAGTAGTAACTGATTCGAGTAATTCGTCAAAAATTAATGAAGGTGATAATTCACCAAGTGCTTCATCAAGTTCTATGGCTGAATCGGTAATGCAGGTAGCTGAAGCAGAAATCGGGACAAGCGAAACCGGCAATAATAACAATAAATACGGAAAAGCTCTAGGTCAAAATGGCGTACCGTGGTGCGGCATATTTGTTGGTTGGTGTTTACAGCAGGGCGGTCTCGGCTTACCAAATTTTAATTACGCGTCTGCTACAGCTTTTGCGTATGCTGCGCAAAAGAATGGCTGGGGTACGTATCATGCACAGGGCAGTGGTTATACACCTAAACGGGGCGATATATTTGTCAGAGGATATAACGGTTCGGATTTTAACAGCGATGCTCACGTGGGTTTTGTTCGGAGCAGTTCCGGCGGTTCATTTGTTACGGTAGAAGGTAATTCATCTAATAAAGTTAATACAAGGACGCTGAATACCGCAAGCTATACATTCGTAACACCGCCTTATCCGGTAAGTTCAGGAAGCGGTTCAACCGGATCCGGCGGCGGTTGGGTTACAGGTCATGTAGCAACAACATACGGCTATGGCGGTGACGATAACGGTGTTTGCGGATGGAACGGATTAAATTATCATAATATTTCGGGCTGTCATGTTGCAATACCAACGTATTGCGTAAAACAAGCAGACTGTTATAATTCTATTTGGGCGAAGGAAGACTACCCGGAGCTTGCAAACGGCTATGGCATTATTCTTGAAGTAAGAAGTCCTGATACCGGCAAAACGGTTAGAGCCGTTACAGCAGATTGCGGCAATTTTGGAAAGCATAACACATACAACCATAACGCGGCTCTTGACTTGCCGCCTAATACATTTAATGCGTTAGGCTTAGGGCATGGTACGTATGATATCGAATATCGCGTTGTGGGGAAAGTATCCTCGTGGAACGGCGAACAGGTATAAGGGTGATTAAATGAATTTTACAGAAAAACTTATAGACAGCAAACTTATAAATATTCATACGGCTTTTATCGGTAAGGTTATCTCAATAAACGGAAATACCGCACGGGTTCAGCCGCTCACATATTCCAAAAATATGAACGGTAAATTAATAGAGCAAACACCGATAGCGGCACATATTCCGAGGAATATAAAGACGAAATGCGAGAATATAACATACCGTATAAGTGAGTATGATTCGCAAACTACAACGGTTATTGTCCCGGATGAATTGGTTATAGGCGATATTGTGTATTGCGGGGTTTCCGAACGTGATATTTCGGCGGAGAACCTCGGCGGAAAAATCGCAGAGCCTACAAGGCATCACGATATAAACGACAGCGTTATTTTGGCGGTATTCTGAGGGATGGTGATGAAATGAAAGGTTTTAAACTTGTAAACGGTGATGTATCTATAACCAATAATAAAATAGATATGGTAGAAGATGTTGAACTTGAAGTGCAAACCATGAAATCTGTATTGCAAACCAACAAGGGTGAAGATATTTTCGACAAAAATGAAGGCATTAATTTCAGGCAGATTCTCGGCAGGGGTGTGACTGCTGATATGGTCGAAACGCAGATGAAAAGCGGAATAAATCAGGTCAACCCTGATTACATCATTGAAGATTTTGAATACAGCGTTGATAAAATAAACAGAAAATCTACTGCTGAATTTACCGTAAGAAAATCAGATGGCTCAGCGTCAAAAATAAGTAATAATTACAGTTAAGAGGTGATTAACAAATGAACATCGAAGATTGGGGTTTGACGGATAAAGGGTTTTATTGCCCCACGTTTGAAGAAATCCTCGCGGGTAAGATAAAGAGTGCCAAAGAGCTTTTCGGAGAGAATATCTGCACCGATAATAATACGGCGCTCGGAAAATTCATAAGGCTTGAAACCGTATACGATTTAAAATTGTTTGAAGAAGCTGAAAAAGTATATTACAGTATCAGTCCGGCTACAGCTACAGGGGTGTCTCTTGACAGAGCTGTAAGCTTTGCAAGAATGGCGCGCAACACGGCGACAGCAGCGGTGCATAAAATCAGGCTTTACGGTACTGTAAATCATATGAAACCGAAAGGCACGTTAGTTAAGTCATCGGGCGGGGTGGTGTTCTACACAACAAAGGACTGCAATATCTCGGAATATGACGGCGTACAGAATGATGCTGAAATGTATTATGCCGAGGTTGCAGTTCAATGTGTTGACGCAGGAACAAGCGGAAATGTATATGATATTAACAGTTTAGTTGACGTCGATAATGATATTTCCCTTGTTGAATATGTTGAAACGATTACACCTGGTACTAATACTGAGTCGGATTTTGAATTGCTGAACCGCTATAATGATGTAGTAGACGGTTTGGGAACAAATACAAAAAATGCCATTATTTCTGAATTAATGAAAATCAATGGTGTACATGATGCGGATATTCTTGAAAACACATCTGATAACGAAAATGTTATTTCAGATGATTTGACAGTTGAAAGCGGTAAATACGCAGTTATTGTTTATTCTAATTCAGGCTTAGATAATGAAATAGCCGCAGCAATTTTCAAGCATAAGCCCTTCGGGATTAAACAGAACGGAGTGGAAGTTGTGACGGTAAAAGATGATGCGGAAGAATATCATAATGTTAAATTTACATACGTAAAAGAAGTTAAAGCGAATATCATCATTGCTTGCAAAGTCAATTCAGAATTTTCGAGTGCCAGCATTGACGATATAAAATCAAAAATAACAGAATTCATCAATAGTTTGTCGATAGGCAAGCCATTGATTTATAGCCGTTTATATGAAAAAGTTTACTCTACACCCGGAACAACGGAGATTACAAATCTGGCTGTTAATAATGATACGGAGTCCATTTATCCGATGAAAGATGAAATAATAAGAGCCGGTACAATTACTGTAACGGTAACAGAGGAATGACAATGAATGTGAATTATGATGAACCTATTAAAAATTTACCCGATGCCTATGATAAGAACACTGACAGTAACAATTACAAATTGCTCCGGATAAATAAAAATACTACTGATATTATAGAGCAAACCTCGAAAAAAATCTTTGATACTTTAAACTTGAATAATGCGGGCGGCAGGGTATTGGATGATGTTTGGGGCGGCAGAGTAAATTTAAAACGCGGGAAACTGAACGATGAGCAGTATGTTATAAGACTGCGTACAAAAATGATGCAGGATACAGCAAACGGATCATTTCCTGATTTAGTTGAAGCATTAGCATATGCTTTACAGTGCGAAAAATCATCAATACATCTTGTGGAAAGCGACACTCCCAATAAGATCATCATAAAAGACATTCCGCTTGGTATTGTATTTGAAGTAGGATTTACAATAGATGACGTTGTTTCCATGATAGAAAGTATGCTCCCGGTAGGCGTTAAAATTGAGCGCCAGCACTTCACAGGCACTTTTGAATATGGGGAGATAACGGATACTGAATATACTGAAACAGCAGGTTATGCCGATTTAGACGGCGCTATCGGCGGATACTACGGATTACTTGACGAATAGGAGTGACTGATTATATGGCTTTTGAAAATATACCTGTTAAATGGGAAAATAAAGGGACTGAGCCGAGTGATGATATAAAGAAAAACGGTTTTTCGGCAGGATATAAACCGCCGGCAGCATATCATAACTTTTTGTTTGCAAATTTAAGTGATTGTATCAAAGAACTGCAAACGTATGTTGAAGAACTGAAAGAAACCGTAGAAAGCAAACCGCACGTAGCTGTAGTATACCG
>JAUNPN010000023.1 GCA_030536655.1 bacterium
AAGCAAGCAGATTGCCGTTATGAGGGGCGCAGTCGTACGCTGTACTTCAAGCCACAAACGACGGCGAAATGCATCGCTTATCTTTTTCCAAAATTATAATATGAACTTCTTTCACCAATGCGTTTGGGAAAAGAGAAGCAAGCAGATTGCCGTTATGAGGGGCGCAGTCGTACGCTGTACTTCAAGCCACGAATGACGGCGAGATGCGCCGCTTATCTTTTTCCAAAATTCCTTTTTCAATAAGCTATAGCATTATCTGCATAAGCCTGTATATCAGCGGCAGCGTTCCGATGCTTAAAAGGGTTGTAATAAATACACCCTCAGCACTGTAAACGGTATCACAGCCGTAATCTGTTGTTAATATAACCAGAACCGTAGATGTCGGAATACCGGTCTGTAATACAAGTACAGCCTTAACAAGCGGATCAATCGGCACATATCTTAAAGCAAGGACAAGCAATGCCGGGATAATCAGCATTTTCACAGCAGTAAGCGCAAACAGGCTTATACGCTTATAAATGTGCCTGAAATCCACCATTGCAAGCGTCATGCCGATGAACAGCATTGACAGATAGGTAGTAATACCGCCTACATTTGTAAGCACATCCTTGATTATGCCGGTGAATCTCAGCCCCGTAACGAGCATGAACAACGAGATAAGAAAACCGACAGTTGCCGGAGTGATAAGCCGTTTAAGATTAGCTGTAAACGAACCGCCGGCTCCTTTTACCTTCGACATTGTATAAACTCCGACAGTCCACAGCCAGCAGTCATTTGCAAATGCAAACAATGCGGCATATAAAAGTCCCTCATCACCGTAAAGCGCTTGGATCAGCGGATACGCTATGAATACAACATTTCCGAAGCAAGTCATACAGATATGTATCGCAGCCTTAGTTTTTTCAAGCTTAAAGAGCTTTGCGCATAATACCCCCGCAAAATACAGAACACCTATTATAATATAGGCAGCAATAACAGTTATAATACTGTTCACAACCTTACTGTGGTCAAGCGTCAGTTTGGTCAGTGAGGTTATCATCAGAAGCGGAAGCGTGACACGTATAATTATTTTCGAAATTGAATCCTTAATCTCAGCTTTCAGATAGCCTGTCTTAACGCAGGTAAAGCCTATGAGCATTGCAAGCCCAAGGGTAAGGATACTGTTAATTATTGTTTCAAAACCCTGCATTTACTTTACCTTCGCATATACCCTCGGGTCCAGAATACCGATATACGGGAGGTTTCTGTAATCCTCATTAAAATCAAGACCGTAGCCAACAACAAACTCATCCGGAATTTCAATACCCGAATAATCAATATCAACCGATGATATACGCCTATCAGGCTTGTTTAAAAGAGTGCAGATTTTAAGACTCGCCGGATTTCTGGTAAGCAGCTCACGCTTAAGTGAGGCAAGAGTATTTCCGCTGTCAACAATATCCTCAACTATAAGTATGTTCTTTCCGGCAGCATCATTATCAAGATCCTTTTTTATATTAATAATGCCTGAGGAAGTGGTGGAAGCACCGTAGCTCGAAGCCTGCATAAAATCAACCTTCATCCTACAGTTGATTTTTTTCATAAGGTCTGATGCAAATACAAGCGATCCCTTCAAAATAATTACAAGCAAAATTTCTTTACCTTCATAATCCTTGTTAATCATGTCTGCAAGCTTTTGAGTTGTTTCAGCAATTTTTTCTTCTGATATAAGAATGCTCTTTATATCATTGTGTATCATTTAAATCATCCTTTCAAAAAAATTTAATATGGGAACGCTGATTAAATTCCCTTGAATATATTATACCATAGAATATAAAAACAAGCAAGGATAAATTTGTAATTTTAAGAGCATAATATATTCATGAAAAAGATTATCATTTTATTATTAATAATAAATATCTCATCCGTATTATCAGCGGAAGCCTCACTTACGGAGGTACTTCACAAAGCGCTCAGAACAGACAGAGAGTTATTTTTTGCCGTATCCTCTAAGCTTCAGGGCGGCGAAAGACTTATAACTGTTTCGGATTCAGAAAATGGGTTTATAATACGTGTTTTTGATGAAGATGACGGCGCGAAAATTGATGACGAGTTAAATATAGTAACCGGAGGCGGAAATATGTATCGGCTTTCATTAATTAACGACGGAACCTATGATTCACTTCTGCTTGAAACAAATGGAGTAAAGGAATGTTACACTCTTCTTGAGGACAGAATTACGCGCAAAGAAATGCCCGAATCATACAATACCGTAACAAAAATAACAGAAAACAATAACGGAGTAAAAGACCATTTTGGAAATTCCATGGAGTCGGCATACCGCCTTATAAATAAAATGAAGGAGGAAAGACTTAAAGACTACAGCTTTATTGGCCGCCGCAACAGCATGGGCACAGAAAAACTTAACGGAATACACCGAATTATTGCGGCTTCTGCGGATATTATGAGCTATAACAGCAAAGATTACGATTTTGACAAGCTGATGAAATATATTCTGAATACAAACGCGAATTTTCAAATCTTAAATCCATATGAAAGAGGAGAATATGATAATCCTTATGAAGGGATAAGACTTGTCAGAACCGAATATATTGATTATATTGTTCAGAGAATTTTCGAACTTGAGCCTCAGCATCCGTATGTCAATGAGCTTGTAACGAGAGGTTTCTGCGTAAATAACGGATACTATTGCTACACACCTGCATTCAACGTAAATTTTTCTACGAAAATATGTGATATAACAGCAGTGTATGATATAGGTAATAATGTATATTTTACTGTGTTCAGAGATATATATACAGAAAACGGCGAGAACATTCCCGAATACAGCTATGCGATATTAAAAGAAACGGAAAACGAATTTAAGCTTATGAGAATAGAAATGGGCGGAATGCTGCCGGAGGAAAATGAGGTTATGGAGTACGCACAGGTTAAGCAATTTGAAAAATATGCATGGGAAAAAGATGAAGAAAATAATTTGCTTGCAAAATTAAAAAAAATGTGGTATGATATAATAGCATTATTTAGAAAAAACAATTGAAACGGAGATTTAATAAATGATAGTAGGATTAGAGAAAGCAATTCTGCACATTCTTGACGGGATGTCCGGAATTACAATGTATTCGGATGATTTGCTGGATGTTTCGGATGCATCGGTAAATAATTTTATTACGACTCATGTTGAAAAAAGCTATGATGACCCCGGAATACGCAGCGGAGAATTTAAAGAAAACAGCGGAATTTTATATCATATAAAGCAATATAAATCCGGCGGAGAAGAATTTGTCGAAATGTCAAAATACATCGCAGAGCGTATGTATGATGGAATAGCAGCTTCTGAGGAGCCGGAATCATGTGACGTAATTATAGCCCACTGCGTACTTTCGGAAAAGCCGGTTCTTGCGGTCTTAAAATGTGATAACAAAATAGGCTTTACACACAGAGTTGACCATGAGGAGAGCGGAATAAAAAACAGCATAATAAATCATTATGCAATCCTGCCCGCGCTTGCTCAGAGAATAAATGAATGTGCTTTTATTTCATTGGACGATATGTCAATCAAGTACAAGGGGAAAAAAAGAAAAATTGACGGCGAGAGCATGGATTTGATTGCGGATGTTCTTCTTGAGTGTGTATATGATATTTCACCAAAGGAAAGCATAAATGCAATTACTAAGATAGCAAAAACTGTAACCAAGGAATACGGCGGTGACACAATAGAAACCGCCTCAAAGATGAAGGAGTACATAACAGAAAATTTTGAAGAAATAGAGTATGTTGAACCTCAAAAGGTTGCAGAAAAGGTTTTTGAGGGCAGACCGGCAATGCAGGATGAATTTATATCAAAAATTCGAGAAGCAGAGGTTCCGGAAAAGGTAGAGCTGAACAAATATGTAACAAAAAAGCTGAGCTCAAACATAAAAATGGTAACCGATATAGGAGTTGAAATCTCGTTTCCGGCAGAATTTTACCGTGACAGCGAGCATATTGAAATTATAAATAATGATGACGGCACAATATCTGTTAGGATAAATAATATCGGAGAAATTACAAATAAATAGCCTGCTATAAAAATCCCGGCATATTTATAATTATATGTAAAGCAAATTGAATTTGCCGCTTTACACTTATACTATAAAAAAATAAGTAATAAAGGAGCATTATCATGCGTATACTTGGTATAGACTACGGAGATGCACGTGTTGGTGTTGCGGTAAGCGACCCGCTTGGAATTACCGCCCAAGGAATCGGAACAATAAAAAACAAAGGCAGAAAATTTTTGCTCTCTGAACTTGAGAAAATATTAAAGCAATATATGCCTGAAAAGATTGTAATAGGCCTGCCGAAAAATATGGACGGCTCAGAAGGCTTCCGCGCAGAGGAAACATATAAATTCGCCGATGATTTAAAGGCTGTTTATTCCGGGAAAATTGACTTTGCGGACGAACGGCTTACAACCGTTGAAGCCTCCGTTTTCCTGAACGCCACAAACACCAGAGGCAAAAAAAGAAAAAATGTAATAGATACAGTTTCCGCCTGTCTGATACTTGAAGGGTATATATCTTCAAGTAAATAAAAAAATCAAAAAAATATGTTGACATTTGACGGATTTTATATTACAATATAAATATAATATGAAAGGAAAATAATAACTATGGCTGAAAATAATGAAGAGTTAGAAATTATTGAGCTTGAAGACAGTGAAGGCGGCACAATCCATTGTATCGCACTCGGCACCTTTGAGGTTGAGGAATATAATAACAAAATGTACTGTGCTTTCGTCGAGGTTGATGAAGCCGGCAATGAAAGCGACGATGTTATCATCCTTGAAGCTAATTTCGTTGATGACACAAAGGAATTATTGGATCTCGCTCCCGTTGAGGACGAAAAAGAACTTGAAACAGCATATAACAAGTTTCTTGAGCTTGCAGGTGAAAACGAATAATGTTTAAAGATGTACTTCTGTTCTTTGTAACAAAAATGTAATGAAATTGAAAGAATTTCCTCTTGTATTTTTCATAGAATTGTGGTATCATATTTACTGTAAAGCAAACAAGTTAATTACCCCTGAGATTTCACGTAAAAATTGCTTTTTTTTACCAACACTTCTTAAAAGGGATGTTATCTCCGGATGCGGCATATACGCCTCCTTTCCTTCGGGACTGCCAGTGGACATATAATGCTACGGGAAACGACCCACCTGCTAATGCAGGTAGAAACTCGCAATGTATACGGTTATTTTGGGGGTTTTTATTTATAACAATTTTGATATTTGAGCCGCATATGTATTTTATGCGGTTTTTGTATGGTTCCTTAACTTCCTTCGTCAAAGTTTTATGCAAAATACCTAAATTAAAAACTATATTTTTTTGCATAAAATCATGTAAAATTTATTGATTTTTTGTTGAAAGTGTAGTATACTAATAGTGTAAATAATATTTAGGAGTGATGCATATGATTACTTTAAACGGCAAAACTGTGTGCGCAGGCATCGCCTTCGGTAAAATTTATATATATTCGCGCTCGGAGAGCAAAATCATCCGCAGACATGTAGATGATGTTAATGACGAGCTGAGCCGTTTTGAATCCGCAAGGCAGCAGGCCTATGATGAGCTCGGCAATTTATATGAAAAGGCTTTATCTGAGGTCGGCGAAGAAAATGCAATGATTTTTCAGATTCACCAGATGATGATTGAGGATGATGATTATCTTGAATCCATAAAGAATATAATTGCCGACCAGTCACTTAATGCGGAAACCGCAGTTGCCCAAACGTGTGATACATTTGCAGATATGTTCGCATCAATGGACGACAGTTACATGAAAGCGCGTGCGGCAGATGTGCGCGATGTATCAGAAAGAATTATCGGAATTCTTTCAGGATCATCAAAAAAGGCTATAAGCGCTGATGAACCTGTTATTATAGTTGCCGATGATTTGGCTCCAAGCGAGACCGTTCAGTTCGATAAATCCGCCATTCTTGCCTTTGTTACGGAAGGCGGCTCCGCAAGCTCGCATACATCTATTCTTGCACGCATGATGAATATTCCGGCACTTATCGGAACAGCAAACGCCGTTAATGAAGAATACAACGGCAAGCCGGCTATTGTTGACGGCTTTAACGGCAAGGTATATATTGAACCGGACGAAGAAACAACAGAGAAAATGAATAAACGCGCCGATGAGGTAAAAAGACAAAGAGAAATGCTCCTAAAACTTCGCGGAGTTAAGAGCGTAACAAAGGATGGTCAGAAGATTGAGCTTTGCGCTAATATAGGAAATGTATCAGATATAGGTTCTGTACTTAATAACGACGCCGAAGGCATCGGTCTTTTCAGAAGTGAATTTGTATATCTTGAATCTCATGATTATCCAAGTGAAGACGTTCAGTTCGGCGTATATAAGGAAGTGCTTTCCAAAATGGCAGGTAAGCGCGTCATTATTCGTACTCTTGACATTGGAGCAGACAAACAAGTGGACTATTTCAATATGCCGAAGGAGGAAAATCCGGCCATGGGAATACGCGCTATAAGAATTTGTCTGCAACGTCCTGAGATTTTCAAGACACAGCTTCGCGCACTTTACCGCGCGTCAATTTTCGGTAAGCTTGCAATCATGTTCCCTATGATAGCTTCTGAATGGGAGATTGTAAAAATACTTGAAATCGTTGATGAGGTTAAATCAGAGCTTGAATCAGAAGGAATTAAGTACTCAAAGAATATTGAACTCGGCTGCATGATTGAAACTCCGGCAGCTGCGGTTATATCAGATATTCTTGCCAAATATCTTGACTTCTTCTCAATCGGAACAAACGACCTTACTCAGTATACCCTTGCTGCTGACAGGCAAAATCCGGAGATTGGTCCATTCTGCGACACTCATCACAGAGCAATTCTCCGCCTTATCAATATGGTTGTCAAGAATGCTCATGCCAATAATACATGGGTTGGCATATGCGGCGAATTGGGAGCTGACATGGAACTGACCGAAACCTTCCTCTCTATAGGGGTTGACGAACTTTCGGTAACACCGAGTGCAATTCTTCCCATAAGGCAAAAGGTGCTTGACACAGATGTTTCGTCAATCCGTGAAAAAATAATTGCCGAGTTATAATATTAAATAATTCGAGCAGCCGCAGAACTCATGTTTTACGGCTGCTCCGTTTTATTGTTTTTAACTCTTGCAATATACGACTTGATATGTTAAAATTCAAATATGGAGATGATTTAAATGGAATTGCAGGAATTTTTTAAAACGTATCCGAAGGCTGCGCTCGGTTTTTCAGGCGGGGTCGATTCGGCATATCTTCTTTATGCGGCAAAAAAGTACGGCTGCAATATACAGCCATATTACATTAAAACACAATTTCAGCCGGAATTTGAATTGAGAGATGCTGACAGACTTTGCCGTGAGCTGAAAATTGAATTAAAAATAATTCCCTATAATATTCTTTTAATACCGAACGTTGTAAAAAATCCTAAAAACCGCTGTTACTTCTGCAAAGCAAATCTGTTTTCAGCATTACGGGAGCAAGCTGTTAAAGACGGATATACAACTATTATTGACGGTACAAACGCTTCGGATGATTCCTGTGACCGTCCGGGCATGAAGGCATTATGTGAACTCAACGTACTCTCTCCGCTACGGCTGTGCGGTCTTACAAAAAGCGATGTGCGCAGACTTTCAAAGGACGCCGGACTTTTTACCTGGAATAAGCCTTCCTATGCCTGCCTTGCCACTCGCATTCCAACCGGCTCAATAATAAAGCAGGAAATGCTTCAATATATTGAAGCATCCGAAAACATACTTACTGAAATGGGATATTCCGATTTCCGCGTGAGATATTTCAACGGTTCAGCTAAAATTCAGCTAAAAAAAGAGCAATTTGAAAAAGCATTTAAAGAGCGAAAGGAGCTTGTAAGGCATTTAAAGCCTTATTTTGAGTCAGTCTTGCTTGATTTGGAAGAACGATAACTTATAACGGCAATAAAGCGGCTGAACGAATTCTGACGCCCGACCGCTTTATTGCCATATACCTTATTTTAAAATGCATTTTCAATATGGTTAATTTCCTTTACCAGAAATCTGCCGTGATACATTTCATATGTAATCTCAATTACATCAAATCTCATTTCTGTTTCTTTATAACCCACATAATCCATGGCTGCACATCTAAGACGCTCCTGTTTCTTTGGAGTGACAAATTCCGCCGGAGTTCCGTAGGCATGGCTTTTCCTTGTTTTTACCTCTGCAATCACAATACAGCTGCCGTCCCGCGCAACAATATCAAGCTCACCGTATTTGCAGCGGTAATTCCTTGCCTCAACTTCATAGCCTTTTCTTTTCAGGTACGCCTCCGCGCTCCTTTCACCAAGCGCGCCCGAATTAATTTCCGGCATTTCTTCTCTTCCTTTCGGCAGTCGCAAGCGCCTTTTGAACGAAGCCTTTTCTGTGTATTTCACACATACCCAGCCTTTCAATCGCTGAAATATGTTCCGCAGTCCCATAACCCTTATGTTTCTCAAATCCATATCCGGGATATTTTTCACCCATTGCTATAATTTCACGGTCACGCGATACCTTTGCAAGGATTGACGCCGCCGCGATTGAAATACTCTTTGAGTCACCCTTTACAATAGCTTCACACGGGGTTGTAATACCGCGGCAGTTATTGCCGTCAATCAAAGCGTAATCCGCCTTTACCGAAAGAGAATTTATTGCTCTCTCCATTGCAGCAAGTGTAGCGCCCAGAATATTCTTTTCTTCAATTTCCTCCAGACTCCCCCGTTCAATGCTGTAAGCAAGTGCATTTTCTGTTATAATATCAAAAAGCTCACCGCGCTTTTTTTCGCTGAGCTTTTTTGAGTCATTTATTCCGGGAATATATATATCCGGCGGAAGAATTACTGCCGCAGCATACACCGGCCCGGCAAGCGGACCTCTGCCCGCTTCGTCAACCCCGGCTATGCTCTCATAGCCCTTTGAGCGCAGTGTATTCTCTATAGAGTTCATAAGCTCCACACGCGCTCTGTCCTCTGCTTCCGTAAGTCTGCGCGCCATCAGTTTTCTTCTTCCTCGATTTTGGGAACAATCTCGGTTTCAGGAACATCTCTTTCAAAGCTGACCCCCTCAATGTGAATATTTACCTTTTCCACATTAAGCCCCGTCATAGTTTCCACATTATTCTTCACGCTTTCCTGGACTTCCCATGCAAGCTCCGGTATCTTTATACCGTATTTAACAACGATATACAGGTCAATGGTAACGGCGTCCTCGCCCATCTCAACCTTTACACCCTTTGTTTGATTCTTTTTTGCGCCGAACTTCTCTGCAATTCCGTTTGCGAATGAACTGTACATTCCTGCAACACCCTTTATTTCCGAAGCAGCAATCCCCGCAATAGTTGATACAACATCCACACAGATCTTAATATTGCCGATTTCTTCAACCTCACCTGCCGGAATTACCGGCGCCTCATCACTTCTCTCCTGAGATGTTTCTTCCGCAGTATCCGCGCTGACCTCCGCAGTTGTGTTTATTTCTTCATTTACCGCTTCATTTTTTATTTCTTCAGCCATTTTTATCACCATATTCCTTTCACTGAAATCTTTTTTATAACGATCTGCCCAACGTTTTTCTATATCCGTTGTACTTATACGTCAATATCCTCTAAAAATGCTTCCGCTTTTTTTATTGCCTTTTCAACAACATCCTTTGCCGGACCGCCGATAACCTTTCTGTCATTTACGCAGGTTTCCATACTAATAGCGTTATAGATGTCCTTGTCAATAATCGGAGAGAAGCTTTTAAATTCACTGATTGAAAGTTCATCGAGTGAAATGTCACGTTCAATGCAATAGAACACCATCTTACCAATAATTGAGTGAGCCTCACGGAAAGGAAGTCCCTTTTTAACAAGATAGTCTGCTGCGTCTGTGGCATTTGTAAAACCGCCCTTTGAGCCTTTGAGCATATTTTCCTTATGAACTGTCATAGTTGAAATCATTTCACAGAATACCGGAAGGCACAGCTTAACCGTATCAATTGCATCAAAAATAGGCTCCTTATCCTCCTGCATATCCTTATTATATGCGAGCGGAAGTCCCTTCATTGTTGTAAGCAGACCCATCAAATGACCGTAAACTCTTCCGGTCTTGCCGCGTATAAGCTCAGCCACATCGGGGTTTTTCTTCTGAGGCATAATTGACGAGCCGGTTGAGTATGCGTCATCCATTTCTACAAATGAAAACTCATGAGATGACCACAAAATAAGCTCCTCGCAAAGTCTGCTCATGTGCATCATTATAAGTGAAAGCACGGAAGCAAGTTCAATTACGAAATCCCTATCGGAAACACCGTCAAGTGAATTTAACGTAACACCATCAAAGCCAAGAAAATCAGCAACGAATAATCTATCGAGAGGATATGTAGTACCGGCAAGTGCACCTGAACCGAGCGGCATAATATTTGTACGTTTTCTGCAGTCCTCCAGACGGTCAAGGTCACGCTTAAACATTTCAAAATAAGCCATCATATGATGTGCGAAGGAAATAGGCTGCGCTTTCTGTAAATGAGTATAGCCCGGCATAATTGTTTCCGTATGTTTCTTTGCTATTGAAAGCAATGTCTGCAATGTCGATTTTACCATTTCTTCGATTTCTGCAGTTTCGTCCATAAGGAACATTCTTATATCAAGAGCAACCTGATCATTGCGGCTTCTGCCGGTATGAAGGCGCTTTCCTGCTTCTCCGATACGGTCGGTAAGAATTTTTTCAATATTCATATGAATATCTTCCGCATCGATAAGAAATTCGATTTTTCCGGCTTCAATATCATCCAAAATATTTTTCAGTTCCGCAACAATAAGTTCGCTGTCAGATTTCGGAATAATACCCTGTTTACCAAGCATAGTAGCATGAGCGATAGAACCACGGATATCCTGACGGTACATTCTCTTGTCAAAACGGATTGATGAATTGAAATCATCTACTTTTTTATCTGTACTTTTCTGGAAACGTCCACCCCATAATTTATCTGCCATTTTATTTTGTCCTTTCTTTATGATATGAAAATAATATCCTAATTATATTATACTCTATATTTCAGCTCTTGTCAACAATTAAAAAGTCTGCTGCACAGAAATTTCATATAATTCAATGCAGATAAAGCAGCTGCCGCATAACTATGCATTATGCGGCAGCTGCTTTATTTATCCCTTCAATTTAACATTTTCCTTACCGAAAGTATATTGCAAATCCCGTATTGCTCCGGCAGTGCCGTTGAAATACAACCGTCTCGGTACCGACATTTGCCTCTTCTCCTGTTCAAAATACAGTCTTACCTGAACATCACCACTGTACGGCACAAGCTCATACGCAAGCTTATCAAGAATTTCTTTATCGTAACTTTTAAATCTTATATACAGAACACGCTTGTCCTGAGGTTCACAGCTGCCGGAAATACTTCTTTGTCTGCCGCTGTTATCTGCTCCGCTTCTGTAATTCCGATCACCGCGTTTTTCAGGTGTCCTCTGCTGCGAATTTTTCAAAGCCTCATCAATCGTTTCTACAGTTTCACATAACAGTTTCGGCTCCTCATCCTCTCTCATACTTACCCTTCCGGTCAAGCAGACTATTTCACCCTCCTGCAAGATCTGAGAATACCTTTGCAGCACTGTCGGAAAAACAAGACATTCTATTGAGCCGTACACATCGGCAACGGTTACAAACGCCATCTGCGAATTTTTTCTTGTTGTCTTATTTTTCCTCGTTTCAATCAAACCGCAAACAACCACGAAATCGTTGTCATGTATTTCACTGTTTACAATACCGGCTTCATCCTCTCTGCCGCTTTCAAGAATCGTGCCTATATTTATTTTCGTAATAGTCTTTACCTTATCGGCATAGCTGTCCATCGGATGTCCCGAAAAATACATGCCGGTTGATTCCTTTTCAAGCCTAAGCAGCTCCCTATGCTCAAGCTCAGGAATATCTGGCAGCTCCATCTCTCTCCGCTCGTCGGCATTATCAAACAGTGACATCTGACCCGCAACATTATCACGCGCATTTCTTGCGCTGCCCTCAACCGCGCGTTCATATACTCTCAAAAGCTGTGAGCGCTTAAGCCCCATGGAATCAAACGCTCCGCATTTTATCATTCCCTCAACCGCGCGCTTGTTTACTCCCAAACCCTCGCATCGGTCGATAAAATCAGAAAAGCTCTTAAAGCTTCCGCCGCGCTTTCTTTCCTTGACGATATTATCAATTACAGACTTACCTACATTTTTTACCGCCGACAATCCGAAACGCACCGCATTCCCCTCAACCGAGAAATTAGACTCCGAATAATTTACGTCCGGACGCAGCACAGAAATTCCCATTCTCGTACAGTTTGCGATGTACTGATTAATCTTTGTTGTTTCTTCCTCGCACGAAATGAGTGCTGCCATGAACTCAACCGGATAAAAGGTTTTCAGATACGCTGTCTGATAGCATACAACCGCATATGCCGCCGCATGCGACTTATTAAACGCATATGAGGCAAACGCGTCAATCTCATCAAAAATTTCCTTTGCTGTTTTTTCGTCTATTCCGTTTTTAATACAGCCCTTTATCGAACCGTCCTCCGAACCGTAAATGAAGTTATTTCGCTCAATCTCCATCTTATCCAGCTTCTTCTTACTGATAATACGGCGCATCTGGTCAGCTTTTCCCATTGAGTATCCGGCAAGCGCGCGCACAATATCCATAACCTGCTCCTGATACACCATACAGCCGTAGGTTACATTCAAAATGTCCTTTAACAAAGGATGCTTGTAGGTTATATTATTCCTATTTTTCTTGTTTCTGATATATCTCGGAATCTGCTCCATCGGACCCGGTCGGTACAGCGCAATTCCGGCTACAATATCTTCTATATTATCCGGATGAAGCTCCATCATCATGCTCTGCATACCCGCACTTTCAAGCTGAAATACTCCGTCAGTATTTCCGGATGAGATAAGCTCGTATACCTCCTTTTTGTCAAGAGGCAGCCTATCCATATCAAGCTCTATACCATGCGTTTCCTTTACAAGCTTTGCCGCGTTTGCAATAACCGTAAGATTCTTCAAGCCAAGGAAGTCCATTTTCAGCAGCCCAAGCGCCTCAACTGTATCCTTTGTATACTGTGTCGCTATAAATCCATCCTTATTAACCGTAAGAGGAATGTATTCCACAAGCGGCTCACTCGTGATAACCACGCCTGCCGCATGTGTTGAAGCATGACGCGGAAGTCCCTCAAGCGCCCTTGCGGTATCAATCAGCTCCTTGATCTTTGCGTCCGAATCATACAATGACTTAAGCTCGGCAGATATCTGCATTGCTTTATCAATTGTAATATTCAGCTCCTTCGGAATCAGCTTCGCTACTCTGTCTACATCTGTATAGGGTATATCCAAAGCTCTGCCGACATCTCTTATCGCAAGCTTTGCCTTCATAGTTCCGAAGGTTACTATCTGTGAAACCTGATCAGCACCGTACTGCTCCACAACATAATCAATTACCTTTTGCCTGCCGGACGGCTCAAAGTCTATATCAATATCCGGCATACTTACTCGCTCCGGATTTAAAAATCTTTCAAAAATAAGGTTATAGCGTATCGGGTCAATATTTGTGATACCGAGGGTGTATGCAACAATCGAGCCTGCCGCACTTCCCCGCCCCGGTCCGACAGGTACCCCGTGCGTTTTTGCAAAATGAATAAAATCACGCACGATAAGGAAGTAATCTACAAAACCCATGCTCTTTATTACGCCAAGCTCATATTCAAGCCTGTTTCTCAGCTCATCCGTAACAGGGTCATAATGCTTTTTCAAGCCCTCGTCACACAGCCGGTGCAGATATTCATATGCGTCCATCCCGCCCGGAACCTTAAATGTAGGGAGATGATGCGCTCCGAAATCAAGCTCTACATTACAGCGGTCCGCAATTTTTGCCGTATTTTCAACAGCCTCCGGCACGTATGAGAATAAGCTTTCCATTTCCTCAGGCGATTTTATGTAAAACTCCTCGGTTTCAAACTTCATTCTATCCGGATCGTTGACCGTTTTTTCCATCTGGATACACATCAGAACATCCTGATACTTTGCATCTTCCTTTGTAAGGTAATGAATATCGTTTGTCGCAACCAGTCCTACTCCCAGCTCATCCGCAAGCCTGCGGAGCATTGGTATAAGACGCTTCTGTTCCGCAAGCCCATGATCCTGAATTTCAAGAAAATAATTTTCTTTTCCAAAGATTTCAATATATTTAAGCGCCGTCTCTTTTCCGCTCTCATAGCCTGCGCCAAGCATCTCTCTCGGTACCTGTCCGGCAATACACGCAGACAGCGCAATAAGTCCCTCATGACGCTCGCGCAGCAGCTCCATATCAACTCTCGGCTTGTAATAAAAACCGTCAATATTCGCACGGCTTACAAGGTACATAAGATTTTTATATCCCTGCTGATTTTCCGCAAGCAGGATAAGATGATAAGTTTTATTATCAACACCATGAACTTTATCAAAACGTGTTCTCGGCGCAACATACACCTCACAGCCTATAATCGGCTTTATTCCCTGTGCCCTGCATTCCTGCCAGAACTCGGCAACTCCGAACATGCTTCCATGGTCGGTAATCGCGCATGAATCCATTCCAAGCTCCTTGATGCGCGAAACAAGCTTCTTAACCGATGCTTCACCGTCAAGAAGGCTGTATTCTGTATGTGTATGCAGGTGACAAAAACGCATTTTATTTCTTCCTTTCAAACTATTTCCCATATAATTATTTATAGACATCCTCTAAAAATCTAAGGTCAATTGGCAAATGACGTCAGATTTGAGGCAAAAATCCGACAGAATACTTGCGTATTTCAAGGATTTTTAACAAAAAGCAACCTTAGTTGTCAATTTGACAATTGTCCGGAGTTTTTAGAGGCTTCCCATATATATTATATCAAATTTTTGTTTAAATATCAAGGGTTATAATATATAAGTCACAATAAAGAAATTACTATTTGATAATGTATTTATTGCTATAGGACATTCAAATAAACTTATTGAGTTATAAAAGATTTATTTAAGGAACCACTGATTAATTAACGCCTAACGGCTTAGCACGCATTGAACTTGCATATTTTCCGTCATATCATACAAAAATCTCTCGACATACGCGAGTATGCCTTCGAGCTTTTTATATAATCTGACGAAAAATCTGACTGTGTTCACTGCGTACTATATTTAATCAGTGCTTCCTTAAATGTATAAAAAACTCTTCTTTTATAATTGTTTATTATATTTTTTCCTATACTCTCTCGGAGTTATTCCAAACTTTCTCTTAAAAACTCCACCAAAGTAATTACTGTCATTAAATCCGCAGGAATACGCTATTTCCGTTATAGATAAATCAGTTGTAACAAGGAGTTTCACAGTTTTTCGCAAACGCACCGCCGTAAGATAATCGTTAAAGCCAAAGCCCGTTACAGCCTTAAATTTCCGAGAAAAGTATGTACGTGAAAAACCTGCATAGTCCGCAGCGCATTCAAGTGTAAGTTTCTCTTGGAAATGATTATTTATATATTTAGCTGTAAGCTGTATTTGTTCATCTGCCGGAAAAATCTTATTTGATGTACGGGGAGAATTAGCCGGAGGTGTCCTTAAAAGCTTGATAATAAGCCTTCTTATTAAAAGCATTTGCATTTCCTCCGAATATTCATCAGGATTTTCTTTTTCTAAAAAAATCTCATCGAGAAGCTCTGGTATTTCAGGATTTTTCATAGTATGAAACAATGTTTCTTTCTGAAAATTCTCCGAATGGGGAATAAGATTATCCGGAAAAGTCAGCACAATTCGTTCAGCTGAGCAGCAATCATTATATTCCGTACGATGCAGGCAGCCTGACGGAATATAAATAAGGTCCCCAGCACTCATGGTATAAATAGTACACCCCACAAAAAACCTTCTGGAACCGGAGCAAAGATAAAACACCTCATCACGTCCGACATGGAAATGCTCCTCCTTCATTTTGAACATAGGATACTGAAGCATTTTCGTTATAGTTATTGACATAAGATACCGCCTTCATAATATTTTCTTTATATTCATTATATACCATAATATTATAAAGGTCAATAATAATTTATTATGATAAAATTTAATTATATAAACCGCATTAAGTAATTTATTTAAATTAAAGAAATAAATATTGCAAAGTCGGATTTTTTTGCAATATGACGGAAAATCGGAAAGCAAGACGTGCTTAATTTACAGATAAGCTCTTAATGCGGCAGAATACATAGAACTTATTCAATCATCAACACTTTAATTAAGGGAGAGGATTTATTTTGGAACAAAACAGTATTTTGAAAGGGAATATATTAATCACGCTTATTGCTCTTGCAATTCCGATTATGTTAAATAACCTTCTGCAAACCTGCTATAATCTGACTGACACATTTTGGCTCGGAAAGCTCGGTCCCGAACACATGGCAGCTATTACGCTGGTATCCCCTATTCAATCTGTTATAACAAACTTTGGAAGCGGGCTTACTGCAGGTGCCTCTGTTATTCTTTCACAATGCTTCGGCGCAGATAATATTAAACAAAGCGTCAAGACAACTGAACAAATTTTCTTCTTAATGATGTCCTTTTCTGTATTTGCCGCATTGCTTCTGTTTTTTGGGTGCGGGGCAATGATACACAGCATGGGTGCAGAAGGAAATGTATATACTATGGCTGTGTTATATCAAAAAATCATGGCAGCAGATATACCTTTTATTTTTATAGTGAATATATACACAAGTGTAAGCAACGCAGAAGGAAAAACCAAAAAAACTCTTGCTTTGAACCTAATAGGCATTATAATTAATATGGTACTCGACCCAATATTTTTATTTATACTAAAGTTGGGTGCAGGAGGTGCTGCTCTTGCAACTGTTCTTTCCAAACTGCCGTGTTCTGTTATAGCAATATTTTTACTTACAAGAAAGACAAACTTATTCCATATTAGTTTGTTCAATATTCGCCCAGACAAGAAGATAATTTTCAATATTATAAAAATCGGTCTTCCTATGGGTATCGGTAATTCGGCAATGCAGTTTGGATTTGTGCTTATGAGCAAAAATGTAATGAGCTATGGAACGGCCGCCGTTGCTGCATATGGAATAGGAAACAAGCTTAACAGCATTATTACAACTCCATCGGCCGCAATGGGTAATGCCGTATCGATTTTATCCGGTCATGCAAAGGGGGCGGATATGCAAAAAAGAGGTATTCAAGCTATGTTTACAGGAATGTTAATTATGACCGGCTTAATGGCTGTAACCGGCTTTATTTTATCGCGTGATATTATATCAAGAAACACCTCAGGAATTTTTTCCTCTGATACTCAGGTAATATCTGCTGCTTCTGACTTTTTGTCAGTAATGTCTGTAATGGCATGGTCTAATGGAATTTACGATACATCAAAAGGGTATCTTAACGGTCAGGGCAAAACACTTTCTACAGTCATAATAAATGTTGCCAGATTGTGGGTGTTCCGCTTTGCTGTAATGTTTATATGTGAGCATATTTTTCACATGGGCATAAGAAGTATATGGTATGCAGTTACTTTTTCCAATGCAATTGCTTCTGTGTTTATGGGTTTACTCGCCATATTAGAAATACGCAAATATATAGCAAAAATTCATATCAGCAAATCCTGATTACTTTTTAGTGCAAATATTTAAGGCTAAAAAAGAGCAGAACACACTAAGAGCCGGAGCAAAACTGCTCCGGCTATTGTATCATTCGCTGTACATCAGCTTAACATAGTCTATATTTCCACAGTACTTTCCTGTCGTTGTAAGCTTGACAAATATACCGTTCTTACCTGTTTTTCCGGAATTTACCCTCATCACGTTTGACCGGAAATCATTCCATTTACTCGGATTTGATACAAGCGCGTCTTTCCTTCCGATAAGGTTTTCCGATGTCAGAAGCTTCATTATGTCCGCCTTTGCGGCAGCTGCCGTATCAATTCCCGTCATATCCGCAGCGTATACCTCTGCTGTTACAACTCCGGCGCTGTCACGAACTCCGGCAACAAGGTCTATTCCTTCAAGTGCATTCATATCACGCTCTCCAAAGTAGAATATATCCTCATTTCTTGTATTCTCTACAACATAACCTCCGCTTGCGCCCGTTTCAGCTTTTTCATTTGAGCCTGAATCCCACTTTGCTGCGAAATCCTCAAATTCTACAGTCTGCTCGTATACAATCGGCGGCATAGGCTCGTCTGTAGTTCTTTCTGTCGGCATTGGCGCCGCAGTTGCTTCAGCAGCCTCTCCGTTCGTATCAAATATTACCGCATACAGGCTCTTGTTTGAGCCGCCTCCGTAAACATATACCGGAGAACCTGCCTTCACTTTCATTGCAAGCGGTGTCAGAACTCCGCTGCCGTTTCCGAGCTGCTCCTTTACAATGCCGTCCTGCTCTATCATCATCTTTCTCTCGGTATTTGCGTCAAAGAGTACTGTTACAACTCCGTCCGCCTCCGGCGTGAAGTATACATTTGATTTATTCTTATTTCCGCTTCCTGCCTTTAAGCCTCTCGTAAACTCATATGACGTTCCGTTATAGCTGTAGCTTCTCTTCTTGGCTTCTGTTCCCCAGCCGCCTATTCCGTCCATACCGGTGCCGCTCGAAAGCTTAAGTCCCTCTGAGGTTTCAAAGAACGAATCAAACGCACTGTCGCTGAAATTGAATACAGTCAGCGTCTTTACACTCGGCTTTGTATACTTCTCTGTCACAGCAGCTGTCAGCGGTTCAGCTTCGCTTATGCTCTTCCAAAGCATAAATCTGATTTCCTCGCCCTCTGCACAGCCTTCAATGCTGTAATCTCCGGCAGCGGTTATTTCATGCGATTTTGCGCTGACAAGTCTGCCGCCGTCATAACGGCTTTCAATAAGCACACCGCTCTCATACGGCACGCTTACATTAATCACACCGTTTGCCATGCTCATTACGTCCATATCCGATTCGATGTATTCAAAGCTTATCTCTGCCGCGCCCGATGCCTTTACATACACCGTTCCGCAGCCGTAAGCGTCCTTGTTAAGCTTTGAAATCTCGTTTCTGTTCACAGCGGCAAATGCCCCGTTCGACTCTCCGACAAGTCTGTCAGTTCCCGCATTCAGTGAAAGCTGCGCTCCGGTGCTGCTTATAAATCCGATAAGCTTTTCAAGCTTGATTCCGTCCAGCTTTACCCAGTTTGTTCCGGAAACGTTTATCGGAAGATTTGCATGGACAACCGCTGAACCGCATTCTCCGTCCGCATAATTGCTTGCCGTCACTTTAAATACCGTATTTGCATTAACAGTTACAGCACCTGATGTTTTGTCAATCTCCGGCGCCTGCCTGTCAGACGCGTCAAGCTTTTCTATCGTCCATGTAAAGCCTGACGGGTCAATCTCACTGCCGTCCTTCATTATTCTGAATGTAAGCTGATTTGCTTTTGTTTCACCATATTTCACAGTATCAGACACTAAGGTACAGCTGTTTTCAAGCACAATCTGCTCAACCGCAGTCATTGCCGCAACAGCCTCTTCAAGCAGCTTAGGAAGATTTTCCTCCAACAGCTCTGCCGAAATGCTGTCTATTGCTTCTGCATATATTGTTTCAAGTATTTCACGATTTTCAGCTGTGTATGCCTCTGCCGGAAGCTTATCATACTCCCGAGCCAATCTGTCAAGATAACTCTTTGTTATCTCGGACGAAACTCTTGAACGCTGCTCTGTTACAACCGGGAAACTGTTTTCAACAGTCTTATCACCATCTGTCACGCTTACTGTAATAACCGCTGTTCCAACGGTGCCGCCCGAAACCACCTCACCGTTTGCGTTCACCTTTGCAACAGCCTCGTTGGAGCTTGTGTATCTTACCTGAGTATCTTTCAGCTCCGATAAATCCGTTACAAGCTTATCATTCATAAGTGTTGCCGATGCGTTTGCATTGATTTTATTAGCCGGCTGCACAACTCCGTCACCGGATACCGCCGCAATAAGCTTTATTCCGTCCGGAACTGCTTTCACAAGCTTTACTCCGTCCGAAAGATTTCCGACAACCTCTGTCGTTACGCTCTGACAATCCGCATCCGCCGAGCTTGAACCTATTCTTAAAGTATATTCACCGTTTACAATATAGTTCTGCAAGGTTTCCTCATTAAAAAAGCTTACGTCTGCCGGGTCAAATTCAAAGCTTACTGTCTTTGTTTCGCCCGGTTCAAGGCTTACGCGCTCAAACCCCTTAAGCTGCTTTAACGGATATGTAACTCCGTCGGCTCCCGGAACGCTTACATAAAACTGAGCCGTTTCCGTGCCTGATACGCTGCCGGTATTTGTAATATCTGCACTGACCGTTGCCGGCTCATACGGAAGTACACTGTCCGCGCTCACCTGTATATTTGAATACACAAAATCCGTGTAGCTCTTACCGCAGCCAAACGGATATACCGCATTTCCGCCGTAGTACTGATATGTTCTGCCCGGATAGTTCTCCGACTGAGCTATCTCATAATTTGTAAAATTATAATCTATTCCGTCAATCTTTTCTCTCGGTGAGCCTATCGGAAGCTTTTCAAGGTCTGATGACGCATACCATGTTGTTGTCAGCTTACCGGACGGATTTACCTCGCCGGTCAGCACTTTGCCGAGTGCTGTACCCTGCGTCTGACCGTTATATGAAGTCCAGAGCAATGCAGCACACTTATCCTTAATCGGCTCTGCATTTATCTGACCCACGGTTGACAGCACAACTACCGTTTTATCCGGATACGCATTGCAGAGCTGCTGAACGTGTGCCTGTGAATCCGGAATATCAATCGACTTTCTGTCATTTGATTCCGATGAATCCGCAACCGTTGTTCCGCCGTATGCGATAATGTAGTCCGCGCTTTCAAGCGCGCCCTTGTAATTTTCTACGCTGAATCCCGCATTTGCGCTTATCGTGATATACATATCCTCGGTCTGATTATATCCGCCCGATGCACCGGTATATTCACCCTCAGACTGTCCCTCATTTACGTTAACAACCGCAACTGTCTGAGTAGCGTTTGAATAGCCGATGTTGATTACCGCCGCCGGTGTTCCGGGTTTTACCGCGGTTTCTGCCTTTACCGACTTTACGTTTGAGAAATCAACATTTCTGATAATCGCAGAACCCGACTTTGTAACGTCCGTGAAGCCGTTTTCCGACACACTCATGCCTCTTACGTTTTCCGCCTTTGACAAATCAACCGTTCTTGTCTTTCCGTCATTCAGTTCAAGCGTGATACTCTTTAAGTCGAAAAGCGGCGTGGAATCACTTACCCTGCCTATGAGAGTTACTTCTGCGTCAGGATTCACCCTCTTTATCTCCTGCTCTATTCCTTCAAACGGTTTTACCGTTTTCGTCGGTTCACCGGAATAATCACCGAGAGTAAGCTCGTCGGCAAGATTACCCACAACCGCAATATTATCTGTCTTTTTTAAAGGAAGTGTTTCGTTCTTGTTTTCAAGCAGAACCCAGCTTTCCTCCGCAGCCTGCTCCGCTGCTGCAACATTCTCGTCCGTTTCAATTACTTCTGCTTTTATGTCCTGATACTTTGCCCCGTCATCGAACTCTCCTGTTTTCATTCTCGCAAGGAACAGCTCATATACAGCGCGGTCAAGAGTTCCTTCATCTGTATAGCCC
Organism: bacterium; assembly: GCA_030536655.1. Taxonomy (GTDB): domain Bacteria; phylum Bacillota; class Clostridia; order UBA1381; family UBA1381; genus UMGS1958. Next base: position 21,725 of record JAUNPN010000023.1, read on the forward strand.
TGAACCACAGCATCATATCCGCTTGTCTGAGCGCGTGAGCCGCAGTCAAGATTGTTTCCGGCATTGTATGCGGTTGAAACAGCCATTGCCGCCGTTATATCGTCAACCGGCATGTCCGGGAACAGTTTTTTTCTCAGCGACTGTCTGCCGAAAAGATTTTCCCATGCACCGCAGTCGCCTACAACATATCCGTTAAAGCCCCATGTTCTGCGGAGCAAATCCGTGAGAAGGTATTTATTTGCACTTGAGGCTATGTAGTCAATTATTGTTTCTCCGTTTCTTGTAACCGTCGTCGCATTGTACGAGCTCATAACTGACATAGGGTCTGATTTTTCGGTTATATCCTGAAACGCCTTTGTGTAGTATTCTCTTAACGCTCTTTCACTCAATACCGAGGTTCCGGTTTGTCTTTCACCCTCACAGTTGTTTGCCGCAAAATGCTTCAAGGTTGAAATTACTTTTATGTATTTCTCATCATCACCCTGCATTCCTTCGACAGCCGCACTTCCGAGTGCAGCCGTAAGGAACGGATCCTCACCGTAGCTTTCCTCATTCCTTCCCCATCTCGGATCTCTTGCCATATTAATGGTAGGATTCCAATACGAAAGGTCATAGCGGTTATTCTTTCCTCTCGCCTCTGTCGAGGTTATGTCCATTACCCTTCGCATAAGCTCCGTATCCCATGTGTTTGACATAGCAAGGCTTGATGGGAAGCTTGTTGCCTGACCCTGACGTGCAACACCATGAATCCCCTCCCGCCAGTAGTTATAGGCATGTACGCCGAGCCTGCTTATTGCAGGTGCGTTTCTTCCGGTCTGTGCAACCTTTTCTTCAAGTGTCATACGTGATACAAGGTCAGCTGCCCTCTCTTCAAAGGAAAGGCTTGTGTCCTGATACGGCAATACCTCGCTCAGCTCCGGAGCCTCTGCCGATGCTGCCGATATGAGTGACAGTAAAATTGATACCGCCGTTATACCTGAAATTATTTTTTTCATGATTTCCTCCTTTACCCGATGTTTTTATAACCAAATGCTTTTATACTTGCATTATATCATATTTTGTGTTATAATAACAGTCATAAAAGGAACAATTATAGCCAAAAAGTGTACAGATTGGAGGATTAATCAATGCTGCCGAAATATGAAATACGAAAATCAGACCTTACAGTAAAACGCAACGATTATGAGTTGTTTTGTGCGGAACATATTCACAAATACATTGAAATTGCATATGTATACAAAGGAAAACAGCGCATAACTATTGACGGTACAGAACGCACGCTTACTGAAGGCAGCGGTGCGGTTATATTTCCGAATATCGTTCACTCATATAACGGCAGCCGTGAAAAAAACTGTGAGGTGCTTATACTGATGTGCGCGCCCAAGCTTTTCGGTTCACTGTTTCCTGATTTACAAAATTCCCGGCCTCACTCCCCGTTCTTTGATGCAGAGGAGGTAAATCCTCAGCTGAGGTTTGCGCTTAACGCACTTGACCCGCATGCTGAATTATACATGAATATTTCATGGACTTGTGTAATTATGTCATATATTCTTGAGATGATGAAACCGCAGAAGAGCCGTCCGAACCCTGTAGAAAATCTTACCTATGAAATTATCAAATATATTGAAGAAAATTTTACCGATGACATAACCCGCACCGATTTAGCAAAAAAATTCAGCGTCAGTGAATGTTACATTTCACGGATATTTTCAAATAATCTGAGAATCAACCTTAGAAATTACCTTGGATTTCTGCGTGCGGAATATGCCGCATCACTAATACGAAAAAGTGAAATGCCCTTTACCGAGATAAGCATTGCTTCAGGCTTCAACAGTATACGCACCTTCAACCGTATTTTCAAGGCTGCCTACGGTATTTCTCCCAAGGAGTACAAGAATAATATTTCACGTTTCCTTTCCGGAGATAAAGGGATATAAGAGTCTGCTGCACAACAAAGCCGTTTGCTCACGCAAACGGCTTTGTCATATTCAATTAAATCACACCGGATATGTCTTATTCTCCATATCAACCAAATCAGCGTCAATCTTGTACTTCTGAGCGCGTCTGTACTCAAAGAACTTAACAGCAACCTGACCGAAAAGCGCATATGATAATACATCCTCGTCCTGCTCAATCCACTCTGCGCATTCCTTTCGGAGCTTCTCAAGCTCCGGTTCAAGCAGGTCTGCCGGACGGCAGGTAATTCTCTTCTCATCGCCGATAGTCTTCTTAACGATTTCATCCGGAATCTCTGCCGGACACTTACCATACTCGCCTCTTACAAGACCCTTTGTTTCCTTTGAAACCATCTTGTAGCGCTCGCCGCCGATTACGTTAAGAACGGCCTGTGTACCAACAATCTGTGACGACGGAGTTACAAGCGGCGGGAATCCCATGTCCGCTCTTACTCTCGGAACCTCTGCCAATACCTCCTCGTATGCGTCCTCTCTCTGCATCTGCTTTAACTGCGATACAAGGTTTGAAAGCATACCGCCCGGTACCTGGTACTTTAAGGTATTTACATCAACACCCATTACCTTTGTACTCATAAGACCTTCCTTGATGTACTTCTCACGAAGCGGCTGGAAGTAATCCTTGATTTCAATAAGCTTGTCCAGGTCATAGCCCGTATCATACGGAGTACCCTGCAATGCTGCTACCATCGGCTCGGTCGGCGGCTGTGATGTACCCATTGCTAACGGTGACATCGCGCAGTCGATTACGTCAACGCCTGCCTCAATAGCCTTCAAGTATACCATTGAAGCCTCGCCCGATGTGTAGTGTGTATGAAGCTGAATCGGAATCTTTACAGCTTCCTTCATCTTTGAAACCAAATCATAGGTTACATACGGTCTTAAAAGACCCGCCATATCCTTTATACAGATAGAATCAGCACCCATGTTCTCAAGCTGCTTTGCCATCTCAACAAACTTCTCATTTGTATGGAATTCTGAAGTTGTGTAGCATACTGTAGCCTGTACATGACCCTTTTCCTTCTTACAAGCGTTGATTGCGCACCCAAGATTTCTTACGTCATTAAGAGCGTCAAAAATTCTTAAAATGTCAACACCGTTTGCAATTGACTTCTGTACAAAATACTCAACAATATCATCAGCGTAATGACGATAGCCGAGGATATTCTGCCCTCTGAAAAGCATCTGGATAGGAGTCTTCTTTGCCTTATCCTTAATCTTTCTCAATCTCTCCCACGGATCCTCATTAAGGAACCTCAGGCAGGAATCAAAGGTTGCTCCGCCCCATGCTTCAAGTGAGTGATAGCCGATATTGTCAAGCTTTTCAACGATAGGAAGAATTTCTTCCGTTGTCATACGAGTCGCAATTAAGGACTGATGAGCGTCACGAAGGATTGTTTCTGTGATTTTCACAGGCTTTGCCTTTATCTTTGCCATTTATATTTTTCCTCCATTCTTAAAAATTAAAGTCCGTTGAACATTGAAAGGAATACACCGGCTGCAACAGCAGAACCGATAACACCGGCAACATTCGGACCCATAGCGTGCATTAACAGGAAGTTTGAAGGATTTTCCTTCTGACCTACCGTCTGTGATACACGGGCTGCCATCGGAACTGCACTAACACCTGCCGAACCGATAAGCGGGTTTACCTTACCCTTTGTCAGTACATACATTAAATCGCCCAAGAGCAGACCGCCGCAGGTAGATACGCAGAATGCAACCAGACCCAGTACAACGATACCGATTGTCTGTGCTGAAAGGAATCCTTCTGCCGTAGCTGTAGCACCAACTGTCACACCAAGGAAGATTGTGACAATATTCATAAGTTCATTCTGAGCAGTCTTGCAAAGTCTGTCACAAACGCCCGACTCCTTGAAAAGGTTACCGAGCATTAAACAGCCTACTAGCGAAACCGCATCCGGAATGATAAGTCCAACTACTATTGTAACAATAATAGGGAAGAGAATCTTCTCAGTCTTTGAAACCGGTCTTAACTGACCCATTACAACCTGTCTTGCCTTCTTCGTTGTAAGGAGCTTCATGAACGGCGGCTGAATAATCGGGATAAGCGCCATGTACGAATATGCCGCAACCGCAATAGCCGGCAGTAACGCCGGTGCAAGTGACTTTGTTACATAAATTGCTGTCGGACCATCGGCTCCGCCGATAATACCAATTGAAGCAGCCTCTTTAACGCCGAAGTTGATACCCGGAATTGTCGCGCTCAGAATCAGCGCACCGAGGAAGGTGAAGAATACACCGAACTGTGCGGCAGCGCCGAGGAGGATACTCTTCGGGTTTGCGATAAGCGGACCGAAATCTGTCATACATCCTATACCTACGAATATAAGCGGCGGATATATACCAAGCTTAACGCCGAGATAAAGAAGGTCAAGCAGACCTCCGTGCTGGCATATATAGCCAACATTTATGTATTTACCGTCCGTCATATATGCAGGGTCGGTAAAAAATTCCGTGTGCATCATAATCGCACTTGAATCCTTAAGCATCGGAAGATTTGACAAAAGCATACCGAATGCTATCGGAAGGAGTAATAACGGCTCGTACTTCTTTACAATAGCAAGATATAACAGCACGCAGGCAATGCCAATCATAATGATTGTCTTTATGCCCGGTACCACACCTGTCGCAAATAAAGCCGCAGCTCCGGTATTACCCAAGAAGTTTACAAAACTTTCTAACACTTTTTACTCACCACTTTCTGTAATATCATCAAATGGCTTAGTTGATTGAAACAATAGCGTCACCTGTGTTTACGCTGTCGCCTGCGTTTGCGTTTACAGCGGCAACCGTACCGTCTACACCTGCGAAGATTTCGTTCTCCATCTTCATCGCCTCAAGTACTGCAACTACTGTGTCAGCCTTTACAGCGTCACCCGCCTTAACCTTTACCGATACCACCGTACCCGGCATCGGAGCCTTTACAATTGTCGCGCCTGCAACCGGTGCTGCCGCCGGCTTTGCTGCCGGAGCCGCCGGAGCCGCTGCTGCAGCCGGCGCCGCTGCAACCGGTGCCGCTGCCGGAGCTGCTGTAACAGCGCCGCCTACTTCTTCTACGTCAACTTCATATGTTTTACCGTTAACTGTTATATTAAACTTTCTCATGTTTATGCCTCCTTATTAGAATCTATTAAAATCTGCTGCCAATAGTTTCTCTTACTCCCGCCTTATTCCATGCAGGTCTCTTTGAGTCAATACGCCTGTATGACTTAATCTGTAAATTATATGTCGAAGTGTTAAGGCTTGCTGCTACCGCCGCTGTCAGAACCGCGATAAGCTCGTCCTCATTTACATCCTCCTCAGCTTTTGCCGCCGGAGCCGGAGCCGCCGGTACAGGCGCTGCCGCCGCAGGCTTTGCCTGCTTTGACGGATCCTTATAAAAGATTACCTTAAATAAGCAGAGTACGCACATCAGAATAACAAGTACTCCGAATACGATTGCAAGACCTACTCCCGTAACCTTAAGGCCCTCGCTTAAAGCTTCGCTGAGCGTAACACCCTGACCTGTTATTAAAGCTTCTGAATACATAGAAATCTCTCCTTTCGCTTCCCGGTAGGATTAAACAGGGAGATTTCCGTGCTTCTTAGCCGGTCTTGTTTCACGCTTTGATTCGAGCATCTCAAGCGCCGCGATAATTCTCGGTCTTGTTGAATCCGGCTCGATAATATCATCAATATATCCGCGCTGTGCGGCTATAAACGGTGAAGCAAACTTGTCTGAGTATTCCTGAATTTTTTCCGCTCTTGTCTTGATCGGGTCTGCGCTGTTTGCAATATCCTTCTTAAAGATGATATTCGCCGCGCCGTCCGGACCCATAACCGCAATCTCAGCTGTCGGCCATGCCATTACGACGTCCGCGCCGATATGCTTTGAGCTCATTGCTATGTAAGCGCCGCCGTATGCCTTCCTTGTGATTACATTAATCTTCGGAACTGTAGCTTCGCTGTAGGCATAGAGAAGCTTTGCGCCGTGACGGATTATACCGCCCTGCTCCTGATCCTTGCCGGGGAAGTAGCCCGGAACATCTGTTAATGTAACAATCGGAATATTGAAGCTGTCGCAGAAGCGTACAAAGCGTGCCGCCTTGTTTGATGAATCAATATCAAGCGAGCCTGCCTTAACCTTCGGCTGGTTAGCCACTATGCCTACTGAATTTCCGTTGAAGCGTGCAAATCCGACAACAATGTTCTGTGCAAATCCTGACTGAACCTCAAAGAAGCTGCCTGCGTCAACGATTTCAGCGATTACATCCTTAACGTCATATGCCTTGTTCGGCTCGTCCGGCACAATTGTTGTAAGCTTTTCCGAAAGTCTGTTAATCGGATCAGCCGGAGCTGTGTACGGAGCCTCCTCAAGGTTATTCTGCGGAAGATATGAAAGAAGTGTTCTTATCTGAGCGATACATTCCTCATCGCTTGCAGCCGTGAAGTGAGCAACTCCCGACTTTTCAGCATGAACCTTGCTTCCGCCCAAATCCTCTGCCGTTACATCCTCGCCTGTAACCGACTTTATTACCTGCGGACCTGTAATGAACATCTTGCTTGTCTTGTCAACCATAAAGATGAAATCCGTGATTGCCGGTGAATAAACCGCACCGCCCGCACACGGTCCCATAATAACTGAAATCTGCGGAATAACACCGCTGTACTGGGTATTTCTGATGAAAATTTCACCGAAGCCTGCCAAAGCGTCTACACCCTCCTGAATTCTTGCGCCGCCGCTGTCATTCATGCCGATAATCGGCGCACCCATCTTGGCTGCCATATCCATTACCTTGCAGATTTTCTTAGCGTGCATTTCTCCGAGCGAGCCTCCGATTACTGTGAAATCCTGCGCATAAACATATGTCAAGCGTCCGTCCACTGTTCCGTAACCTGTGATAACTCCCTCAGCCGGCGCATCTACAGCCTCCATGCCGAACTCGTGGCATCTGTGAGTAACAAACGCATCGATTTCAACAAAGCTGCCTTCATCAAGAAGTGCGTTGATTCTCTCGCGGGCTGTCAGCTTATTGCTGTCATGCTGCTTTTTGATTTTAGCTTCGCCGCCGCCCTGTTCAATGACATTTCTGCGGTACTGAAGCTCAGTCAACTTATCAACTGTTCCCATGATTTAACCTCCGTTTTTATTATTTGCGCGGGGCGGTTTACTCCGCGCCTTTTGTAATTTGATTACAAATTAACCTACTATATATTATACTATTTTTTATTATTTTTTGCAATGGTAAAATAGGCGGTTTAAAGTTAAATTTAAAGATTATTTTTTACCCTTTTTTGTTAAGATTAAACAAAAGTATACTGCCGCAGTATCTTTTGGAAATACTTTTTTATAAAAAAGGATGTTCCCTTTACAGAACATCCTTGATATTAATATAACAGCTTATCCAAGCAGACAGTTTATCTCATGGCTTGTCAGATGCCGCCATCTTCCCAATGGAAGATTTCCAAGCTCTACCTGTCCTATGCTTATTCTCTGGAGCGCGGCAACAGTATAGCCGAGCGTTTCAAACATTTTTCGTACCTGTCGGTTTTTCCCTTCATGAATTGTTATTTTAACATAGGTATACCCGTCAACAGCATCAAGAATTTCTGCCTTTGCGGGTGAAGTTGTGTAATTCTCTACCTTCATACCGTTGCGCAGTCTGTTCATATCCGCTATTTTCATTCCGCCCTTAATCATTGCAATATACGTCTTTTCCACATGATATTTCGGATGTGTTATCCTGTACGTGAAATCGCCGTCATTTGTCATAAGCAGCAAACCTTCGGTATCATAATCCAGTCTGCCGACCGGAAAAATTCTTGTGTCTATATCCTTTTTTACAAGGTCAACTACCGTAGGTCTGTCAAACTGATCCTTTGCCGTTGATACATAACCCACAGGCTTATTAAGCATGATATAATAATTTTTATTCTTTATCTCAACCGGCTTGCCGTCAAGCATAACCTTGTCGCAGCCTATTTCAACCTTAACTCCCTGCTCCGTAACAAGCTCGCCGTTTACTCTCACTCTGCCCTCGGTTATCATTGTTTCAGCCGCGCGCCTTGACGCTGCGCCGCTCATTGCTATATACTTCTGTAATCTGACTATTTCACCCATATGTACCTCCCTCAATCATACCAGAAAAAAATCCCATACGTTCTTCCATATCTCATAAAAGCTGTTTTTCAGCCTGTATTTCCCTACTCCGGTTATATCGCTGTCCGAAACAATATCTACGCTCGCATATACATTTCCGCCGCTGCTGTACTCAACATAGCCTACCTTTTCTCCGCGGTTTACCGGTACCGGCAGCTCCGGCGTAATATGAATGCTTGCGTTTATGCGGTTTTTGGCATTGTCCTTCAAGGGTATCACGCAATCCCGGTCAGCCGAAAAGGTATACTTTTTTCCGTCAAGCATAAACTCCTTTATTACCTCTCCCTTTGAGGCAAGCTTAGCCGGATGATGCTCCGCAAATGCCGCGTCCAACAGCTGCACGTGCGTATTCCAGTCATCGTTATCATTCAGGGTGACCGCAATAAACGTCATTCCGTCACGCTCCGCCGCGCTTACAAGACATCTGCCCGCTGCCTCCGTATACCCGGTTTTTACTCCTACAGCACCGTCATATGTTCCAAGCAGCTTATTATGATTATACAGCTCATACGCTTTCTGCGGCACCTCTGTTCCGGCAGCTGTCTGCTTAGGCGCCTGCCATACGGTTCTTGACCTTGAGGATACTATTTTCCTGAACTCCGGGAGCTTCATCGCATTCATCGTTATTTTCGCTAAATCCTTTGCGGTTGTATAATGCGACGGATTTGGAAGCCCGTTCGGATTGCAGAACATAGTGTTCCCCGCTCCCATCTCCCATGCTGTTTGGTTCATCAAATCCACAAACTTCCCAGCATCTCCGGAAATATGCTCCGCAATTGCAACCGCGGCGTCATTGCCGGAATTAAGCATAAGCCCGTAAAGCAAATCTTCCATATAAAACTGCTCACCCGCAGCGATATACATTCCGGAGCCTTCCTGCTGCTGAGCATTCATGCTTACCGTTACCACATCATTCAGCTCCGAGTTTTTCAAGGCTGTATAAGCTGTCATTATTTTAGTCGTACTTGCCATAGGGAGCTGCTCCTCCGCATTCTTTTCAAATACAATATCACCGGTTGCCGCATTAATTACACATGCGCTTCTTGCCGTATCAACCGAGGCTTCCGCGAACTGCGGAACCGCTGCCGCCGCAAGAAGCAATATAAGAGAAACTATCTTCTTCATAAAAAATTCCACCCCTCAAATATTATTATACAGCATAACGGCATTTAATGCAACATTTTTTTTACGGAAACTGAAATTTAAAAATATTATAGCAAGCTTTGGTTAAAATGTCAAGCGCAAATCACGTTTTTTGCAAAAGTTCACGTACGTCGGCTTCTTCAGCGTTTACCTTAGAGCCTATCCGTAATTAAAGACGTTCATATTGCAAAATCGGATTTTTCAGTCAGATTATTCCTAAAATTGACGCATACCGGCGCACGACGATAATTCTTGTGGCAATATAACGGGAAATCAGCAAGCAAGATGCTCTTAAGGAACCACTGATTAATTAACGCCTAACGGCTTAGCACGCATTGAACTTG
>JAUNPN010000174.1 GCA_030536655.1 bacterium
CGAAAAATCTGACTGTGTTCACTGCGTACTATATTTAATCAGTGCTTCCTTAAATAAGATAATATTAAAAAAATGAGAAAACGGCATATCACAGGTTTAGTGATATGCCGTTTCTGTATCCTGTCCGACAGCCTGTCATAAATCAGCTGTTATACTATTTTATGTCATACCATCGGAAGTCGGATTTTTTGTAAAATTATTTATATCCTCTCTCCAGTCTATATATAAAGCGAGTTTATTCAAATCAGGTTTGGCAGAATGTTTTATTCCATCAATAACTTTATTAAATTCGCGCATCTTTTTGTCATATAATGCTTTATAATTCTCATGCTCCTTTAAATATGGCGGAAGGTGATAATATCCGTCACATTCAAACGGAGCGCCTTTTCCTGACTCTGCAATAATCAGATTATATACTTTGAAGCCTTCAACGGAAATGTCCTCAGAAACGATTTTAAAGCCATTTTCAATAAGATAATGCCGAAGCTCGTACTGAGAGTTCATTGGCTGTAATATAAGACGCGATTTTACGGCGGTTTCATAATCTGATTTTATAATATCGCATATAAGTTCTCCGCCCATTCCTGCAATAATTATGTCATCGACTTCTCCGGGGGCAAGTACAGACAGACCGGAGCCGGTTCTAACTTCTATTTTATCTGATGTTTCGTGCTTTCTTATATTATCCTTTGCAATATCAACAGGTCCCTGCCGTACATCGGAAGCGATAACTTTTGTGCAAATTCCTCTTTTGATAAGTTCGATAGGTACATAAGCGTGGTCTGTTCCTATATCTGCGGCTGTTGGACCGTTTATGTGTGATAGTATATTGAGAATACGGGGAGTAAGCGTAAAATTCATTGAAATACCTCCATAATTAATCATAAATTCTTATTATAACACGTTATTCACTCAGTTATTCACGTGACGTGGAAAACTTTTTTTGACAATTAACGGTAAAAAAACCGATAAAATCAATAAAAGCTAAAGTTATTCACTCATTATTCACTTGAGAGTGGATAAAATTGATGGACAAATTGTCGGAATTTATCCACAAAAATATGTAAACCTTGAAAAACCCCATAACTAAAGGATTTTTTATAATTCACATATAAAATGTAAAACGTGGATAAGTGCGTGGAAAGTGTGAATAACTTTTTTAAAATCCTATAATAGCGGTGTTTATAAGCTGTATAACATATTGTGAATAAAGTGTAAAGCTGTGTAAACACATATTAATGGTTTACATAATTCGGTAAAAAATAGTAACCTTTTTGTAATATTATTGTAACGAATTTTTACAAAAAAGCTGACATATTACGTTAAAATTAAAAGGCTGTTACAAACAGCCTTTTAATTTTATTTTACTTAATAATATCCGTACCCATATAACAGCGGAGCGCTTCAGGGATTGTTACGCTTCCGTCTGCATTCTGGTAGTTTTCCATAATAGCAGCAACTGTTCTTCCGACTGCAAGACCTGAGCCATTCAATGTGTGAACAAAACGCGCCTTATCTTTCTGACTGTCTTTGAAGCGGATGTTTGCTCTTCTTGCCTGATAATCCTCGAAGTTTGAGCAGGAGGAAATCTCAACATATCTGCCGTAGCTTGGCATCCAAACCTCTAAGTCATATGTTTTAGCTGATGAGAAGCCTAAATCACCTGTTGAAAGACATACAACTCTGTAAGGAAGTCCCAGCCCCTGAAGAAGTCTTTCCGCATCATTGGTAAGGCTTTCAAGCTCTGCATAGCTGTCCTCAGGACGTGCAAACTTAACCATTTCTACTTTATTGAACTGATGCTGCCTGATAAGACCTCTTGTATCTCTGCCTGCACTTCCTGCCTCAGCTCTGAAACATGCCGAGTATGCACAGTACTTAATCGGAAGCTTGGTTCCGTCAAGGATTTCATCGCGGTGAAGGTTTGTTACGGGAACCTCTGCTGTCGGAATCATAAAGAAGTCATTATTTTTTACGTTGTAAGCATCCTCCTCGAACTTAGGAAGCTGACCGGTGCCTGTCATAGAATCTCTGTTTACCATAAATGGCGGGAAAATTTCTGTATAACCTGCTTCTTCTGTATGTGTATTGAGGAAGTACTGTATAACGGAACGCTCAAGTCTGGAGCCTAAGCCCTTGTATACGGTAAAACGCGTGCCTGCAATCTTTGTGCCTCTCTCAAAGTCAAGGATGTCAAGCGATGTCCCCAAATCCCAGTGCGCCTTCGATTCGAAATCAAACTGTCTTGGTTCACCCCAGCGTCTGATTTCAACATTTTCTGTATCATCTTTTCCTACAGGGCAGCTGTCGTTTGGAATATTCGGAATTTTCAGCATGAAATTTTTCAGTTCAGTGTCAATATTCCTTACCTTTTCATCATCCTCTTTAATCTCATTTGAAAGCTCTTTCATGGCCTTGAAGATTGGAGCTGTATCTTCTCCTGCTTTCTTCATAGCCGGAATCTTTTTTGAAATTGCATTCTGTTCAGCCTTTTTTTTCTCAACATCGGAGAGAAGCTCGCGTCTTTGCTTGTCAAGCTCAATTGCCGGTTTGATGTCAAGGTCGTTGAAGCGTTTCTTTAACGCTTCCTTTATTTTATCGGGTTCTTGTCTTAAAAGTTTAATGTCTAACATTTATATTACTCCTTAATTTAATATTTTTTTTATGTTGCTGTAAATAATTTTCTGAGCATCTGTCAGCGAATCGGGATTGATTGTACTGAAAGCTTCCTGAGCGTCATCAAAATTGTTATCATAAATGTACTGATAAACGGTACAGAAAATATTGCCGTTTGTATAATTTATTTCAAGCTCTGAGTTTTTCTGCTCAAGCTCCTTTTTGTCGTTTGAAAGCTCTGTATTAAGCGTATTGAGAGCCTCATTCTGCTTTGTAAGAATTGCATTTTGCTCACTTATCAGAGCAGCCTTCTGAGTTATGCCGTCCCCGACAGGATCAGGCGTTGCAGACGGCAGATTAACCTGTGAGTTTATCACGTTTCTTTGACCGAAGAAAGCGACAACTATAAGAATTATTGCTGCGGCAAAAATTAATGCTGTATATAAAAACAATGATTTATTACCGCTGTTTTTATTTTCATTCTGCACTGTTAAGCACCTTCTTTTCTCCGGAGATTGCTTTGCTTAGTGCAAGCTGTTCTTCCTCAATAAGCTTTACATTGGTCGTGCCGTTGACTACATAGCGAATGTATGTATTGCTTGAGCTGTGACCGTAGATAGAGGTTAGAATAATTCCTGAATCGGTTGCATCAAGAAGTGCTGCAGCAAAGCTAAGCTTGCCGGTAACATCGTCAAATGCGTCAAAGTTTACAACATAAAGCTTTGAATAAACGGTATTCAGCTTTTTTTCACAAGCAGAAATTCTCGAATCAAGAGCCTTATCTGAAGCCTTGTGGATTATAGCCTTAAGCTCGCTTATTTTCTTATAATATGCTTTTAAGGTTTCGGCTAAATCGCCGTCCTCCGCATACTCGTTAAGCTCCTTGAGACGCCTGTTGTTTGAAATGCCCAAGGAAAGGGTTATTATAAACATTATAAATAAAATTATAACAACCAAATAAAAATATAAATCCATAAACACATCTCCTTTTACTACATAACATTGAGCAGACTGAGAATTCTGTCCAAATCCTCATTTCCATAGTATTCAATTTCAATTCTGCCCTTTTTCTCGCCGTGAGAAATATTAACCTTTGTTCCTAAACGGCTGCAAAGACTGTCGGCAATCTTGTTGAGCTGAACCATAAATTCTTCATTAACCGGAGTTTTGTCTTTTTTAGGCTTATTTTTAGTAAGCTTTTTTACAAGCTGCTCGGTTTGCCTTACGTTTAGTCCTTCATTAATAACTGTTTCCGCGGCTGCGTTTCTTATATCCTCATCCTCAAGTCCGAGCAGTGCTCTGGCATGACCTGTTGAAAGGCTGCCGTCAATAAGCAGTGCTGATATTGTGTCCCCAAGAGATAAAAGCCTTAACGAATTTGCGATAGCGCTGCGGCTTTTTCCAAGACGTTTGCTTATCTCTTCCTGGGTGAGAGAATATTCGTCAATTAATGAGCGGTAGCCTGCCGCCTCTTCAATCGGATTCAAATCCTCACGCTGAAGATTTTCTATAAGGGCAATCTGTGCAGCCTCTATTTCCGGATAATCGCGGACAATTGCCGGAATTTCCGTCAGTCCCGCTTTTTTTGATGCACGCCATCGGCGTTCTCCGGCTATTATTGTGTACCTGCCGTTTTCGTCGTGTGTTACAAGTATAGGCTGTATAAGTCCATGCTCACGGATTGAGTCGGCAAGAGCTTCAAGTTTTTCGGCATCAAATTTTTTTCGGGGCTGCTTTCTGTTCGGCTCTATCAAATTAATATTGATTAATGAAAACGGTTTGGCTGTTTCTTCCTTGCCGTCTGTATGAGAGCCATGTTTTTCCTTCGGTGTAATCAGACTGTCGGAGTGCTCTGAAGGTTCATCGGTTCTCAGCAAAGCATTAAGTCCTCTGCCGAGTCCTTTTTTGGCCATATAAATCCTCCTTTACTTATTATTTTGTATTATTTCTCTTGCAAGCTCTGTATACGCATATGCGCCTTTAGAGGTTCGGTCGTATTTTATAATAGGCTCACCAAAGCTTGGAGCCTCGGAAAGTCGTATATTTCTCGGAATAATTGTCTTATAGAGCTTATCCGGAAAGTATTTTTTTATTTCTTCAAGTACCTGTATTGAGAGGTTGGTTCTTCCGTCGTACATTGTTCCGAGAACACCTTCAATTTCAACTGAAGGATTAAGCTTTTTCTTGATTGCGCGTATTGTGCTGATAAGCTGGCTCAGCCCCTCCAATGCGTAATATTCACATTGAATAGGAATAAGCACGGAATCAACAGCTGTGAGTATATTAATTGTAATAATGCCGAGTGACGGCGGTGAATCTATTAAAATAAAATCGAAGTCATCGCGTATCGTATCAATTGCGTCCTTTAAAAAGTATTCCCTCTTGTCCTCATATGCAAGTTCAATCTCAACAGCGGACATATCCGGCGATGATGCTATGAGATAAAGCTTGTCATAGCTTGTGGGCGTGACAGCCTCGCGCGTCTTGTCCGGATCATCAAGGCAGTTATAAATTGTAAGCTTATAATCGCCTTCCTCCAATCCGAGTCCGCTCGTTGAGTTACATTGCGGGTCGCAGTCAATAAGCAGTGTTTTTTTGCCGGCATAAGCAAGGCACGAAGCAAGATTTACCGCTGTGGTAGTTTTCCCTACTCCGCCCTTCTGATTAGTAACAGCAATTACCTTTGCCATTTAATCACACTCCTGTATATTTTGTTCTTTCATATATTATTATACCATATTTTTTTTATTTGTAAAGCGTTTAAGGCAAAAATGTTTCACGTGAAACATTTTTGTTAGAAATTTTAAATAATAAAGAATAAATAAACAAAATATGTTACATAATACAAATGGTATTGATGAAAGAAGTTCAAATTATAAGTTTGGAAAAAGGTAAGCGGCGCATCTCGCCGCCCTCAGCGACTTGAAGTATAAACATACGTCGGCGTCGCTTCTGACGGCAATCTGCTTGCTTCTCTTTTCCCAAACGGATTGGTGAAAGCATTTCAGGTTATAAAGTTTGGAAAAAGATAAGCACCGCTTCTCTTTTCCCAAACGGATTGGTGAAAGCATTTCAGGT
>JAUNPN010000175.1 GCA_030536655.1 bacterium
CGTATCCATCTTCAAAAAAATCTTTCTTTTCCATACTGAATATTATACCATAGAAACTTGTAGAAATTATATCACTACTAAACGCTCGTATTTACGCCATTTTTATCGTGATAAGAAGTGGTAAAAAGGACAGAAATGTATGCAATTCATACTTTATTCCTACACCACTTCTACACACGATACTCCTACACTTTACGTTATAAGAGAGGATTATCACTATGGATAACGATATAAAGGCAATTCTCAAAGCAGTCGATCTGTGCCAACAGCAATTAGGGTTTGCGGATGGAACTTCCTGTTCAGAAACTATCAGTTACGGTTTGAGAATATCGGATCAAAACTTACATATGCTCGCATTAGAAATTCAGATTCGGAAAAGTATAAAGGAATATTATCATAAACATCTCTGACTTTTTCTTCGATTTTAGGTCCGTCAGGTATCAACCAAACCGCATGACATAATTCTTCTACCATTGCCGCCAATATGACTTCGGATAAGTATTTTTTCTTACGCCACTGTCCAACCGGAAAAACTATAGCCTGATGAAAGCACCCCAACATGTCTTCGTCTAAGATAAACGTTACTATATTCTTTTCAAGAAAGTATACATTTAGACGAAGCAGCGGCTTTGGTAAAGGAGAACTTTTAGCGGTTATAGCTACGAGGCTCATCGCTAAATAAAAAAGGGTAGTTTCTCTTTGACGTATTTCACCATCGGTTATAATAGTTATTTTTTGATTAAAAAACTCCGGTACTTTAAAGTTTTCTACTATTTTCTCATTATGTATTTTCAACTTATTACTCCTTCTCATAAATATAATGATGCTTTGCGATAGTAGCATTCTATTTTATTTTTTCTAATTCCTCCCTTAACCATTTCAATTCTCTATCGGTGTATACTTTTTCGGTTATATCCGAAATTTTATGACCGACCATATATTTAATGGCGTATTCATCTACATTATATTTTTTAGCCATTGTAACAAAGTGTTTACGTCCGTCATGAGGTCTATGTTCCGGATTAAGTCCCAACGAATCTTTAATCTTTGTAAATTCTTTGTGATAGTAATTATACGTTAGATTTATATTTCGTCCCTTGTTGGGATATGTGAATAAAAATACGTTATTACTGCCAATCGCTTTGTCGTATCTTTTTTTAACGAGCGGTTGTATTTTTGTATGAATCGGTATAATTCTATCCTTTCCGGCTTCTGTCTTCATGCCGCCTTTAAATGTCCAATCTTCAATATTTATATTTTTTGTTTCAAGCAAGCAAAGCTCTTGCGGACGCCATCCCGAATAACATTGTATGAGCAAAAGATCAATATAATCTTCGTTATCCAAATTATTCCACAGCAATTCCATTTCGTAATCAGTAAATGCTATATGTTCATGCTTAACGGTAGTTATTTCTTTTATTGTATCGTCAGATAAATTAAATGTTCTTGAATAATTGCGATCGACAAGCTCATATTCAACTGCGTAATCCAACATTTTATTGAATAGCGTTTTTATTTTGTTTTTTGTATAAACATCAGCTTTCTTCTCCACACCTTTTATTTTTGCTACACCTTCGTCTATACAGCCTTTAATATGTCGCGCTCTCAAATCTATAACTTTCATGCCGTAAACAGCGCTGCAATATTTCCAAGCATTCTCGATTGCATATACGCTGCTATCCGATTTAAGCGTTTTAAAATGTTCTTTAGACCACCGCTTGTATAAATCCTTAACCGAAATAACAGAGTCTAAATCATACGGATTTTTATTATATTCAACAAGAGCAGCATAAGCATCGTTATACGTCGGGAAGTATGATTCCGGTTTAAGCGGTTTACATATAGGGCGTCCATTCGAGTTTTTACCAACCGTCACCATTGCTCTGAAAGGATTTCTTAAATTACGGTTTTTTATCTCACTTATTTGACCGAAACCATTAGGTAGTCTGCATCTTTTGTTATTTTTGTTGCGAGGTTTTCGCATTTTTGTGGTCTCTTTCATTGGATAACCACAATGTGGACAGGCTATTGCTTTATCACTTACTTGAAGTTCACATTCAGGGCATTGTATAAGCATTTATATTTCCTCCAATTCTTTAATAAGCTCCGATAACACGCCATTCTTTTCCTGAAGCATAATTCGGAGCATGTTATCATCTCCTAAATTTTTGAGTTTATCATTCATATTAATACGTCCTTTCGCGAAATTTTCAACCCCTTTTATGAAAGGAGTTAAATTAAATGAAAGATTTAGAGATGATGGAATCGCGAATTAACGATTTATGGAACAACGGCTATTCAGAGGAGCTAACATACTTTGCCCATAAATGCATAAACGCCTATAAAAAAGGAAGCAAGAAAGGTGCTTGTATGGGGTTTATTATTGGCTCGATGATTGGTTGTGCCGTTGACTACATAATCATATATCACATCCACCGTAAAAAAGTTAAAACAACTTTAAATGAAGTAGCCTGACAAAGGCTCTTCGTTTTTATTAAAGATTGATTTATTATTAGTAATCATATATAATTATACACAATAGTGTAGGAATTGTCAACTCCTACACAAAAAATAATTGAGGTTTTACATATGGTTAATAATAATCAATCAACTTGTCCGAAATGCGGAGGGCAATTAAAGTACTATGATAGTGTTAAAAGAATTGTACGGACGAAAAGACGTATAACGCGGAAAGTTATTATAAGACGAATGAAATGTGATCAGTGTGGAAGCTTACATAGAGAATTGCCGGTTTTTCTACTTCCCTATAAACAATATGAAACTGATGTAATAATCGGGGTTATTGAGGGGATTATAACATCTGATACTTTTGGATTTGAGGATTATCCTTGCGAAATGACGATGCTTAGATGGAGGAATTCGCATGATTTACAATCGCTATTATGAAAGGAAGTGACTCGTTTGAAAATGACATACGAAGAAATTATGAAGATGATTGAAGACGAAATACATATGGAGTATTTGTGTGCGGAAAAATCAAAATGGCTGATGAAGAAGTCATTAAATCCGGTACGCAAAATTGAAAGTTATTTCAGTGCAAAAAGATTTATGCACCACGTATTCGGTATGAATTTAATAAAACGGAAACTCGAACGATTATCGAAAGAGTCTTAACAAAGGCTCTTTTTTTGCCCTTTTCTATTTCCACTCAAGTTGTTTTTACAAATAGCAGTTTTTAACTTAGAATAGAAGTTGAAAGGAGGAAAACGCAGATGGAAGAAATTAAATTTGCGGAGGGTTCAGTTCCCGTTATAGTTGCAGCCAGAGTTTTCGGCAAGGATGCCACATGGGTAAGAGCCGGAATTATAGCCGGTTGGCTGCCTATAGGAAAAGCCACGAGGAACGGTCAATTAGTGACCGATATCGAGGATATGAACTCGAAATACGGGAGAATTAATTTTTATATTTCTCCGAAACTTTTATGGGAAGAAACAGGTTATATTTGGAAAGGAGAAAGAAGATGAGCACAACGACACGTCCGGAAGTATCCGTGAGAAACAAATACTGGATTGATAGACATAGGTATTACGAGTTAAAGCATTTTTGTTTACAATACCCAATATGGAAAAAAGCTCGCTTGGAATTAGAGGGATTTAGCAAAATGCCTATAAACGGCATCCCGATTTCTAAAACCAATGTTATCAGCAGTCCTACGGAAAAATGTGCAGAGGCACGATTATTCTATTCAGATAGAATAGAAATGATTGAAAAAACAGCAAGAAAAACAGATGAAAGCTTATACAACTATATTTTACGAGCTGTTACTGAAGGTATATCATACAACAGCTTAAGAGCAAGGTTTAATATTCCGTGCTGTAAAGAAAATTATTATAACTTGTACAGACGTTTCTTTTGGCTTTTAAGTATAGAAAGACGGTGAGGTAATTAAAAATGAAAGTTATAGATAAGGCGGTTCGCAAAACATATCGTTTCAGTTGTCCGAATTGCGGCAGCAAGCTTGAAGCCGAGTGTCAGGAACTCGTGGACATAGGAGGAAAAGTCAGCAGATTCTTCTGTCCGGTATGCAGAAAAGATCGATATGTCAGTTGGGGTGAGTTGCGTAAAAAGACAATATATGAAGCGGATAACGTTACGCGATAAAAACATCTTCCTTTATGAAAGGAGTTGGAAAGAATGAGTAAAATACGCATCAAAACGGGTGACGTTTTTAACATTAAAAGTGAAAATATAAGACAAAAATATTTTGATTATTGTCACAAAAAAGCATTAAAATGCGGTATTCAGTGTATTGCTGATATAACTGAAGAAGGATTTATGATACTTAAAATGACAGGATCGAAAACACAACTCGTCAAATATTATTTAATAACTTTATTTAAAACGACACACAAAGCAGATGGAATAAAACGTTTATTTTCAATTATTATGACTTAAACATTAGAAGAAAGAGTCCTAAACAAAGGCTCTTTCTTTTTATTTTCAGTACGCAGGTGACAATAAAATGTGTTATTCTTATATAAGTGAAATTACAAAAGGAAGGAGGCGATAAATATGTGGTACATGATTATATTCGCAATAGGTATTATAATAGGATCAGTTACCAGCAATATTTTACATTTAAAAAATCATATTGGAACTTTAAGGATGGATAATTCCGATCCTGATGGAACTTATTTATTTTTGGAACTCTCAAAAGATATCAAGTCCTTTAACAAAAAGAAAAGGGTTGTACTTACCGTTAGAGATAAAAACTACATCTCGCAAAAATAACATCTGCTTTTATGGAACTAAAAAGTTTAATATTTGAAAGGAGATTTATTAAATGGAAAAGGAACAGCTTAAGGATTTATTGAGTGAGGAGATTAAAACCGAAATTCAAGAATTGTCCGGACTTAGTCCCGGAAGTGCGGAAAAATCAAAAGCGATTGATAATCTTGCTACGCTTTACAAGTTGAAAATCGAAGAAACCAAAATGGAAATGGAATTTGATGAAAAGGAAAAAAGACGTAAAATGGATGAGAAAAATCGTCAGAAAGATGATGCTTTAAAAGAGCAGCAGCTTAAAGATGAGAAGCTCGACCGTGAACGCGATGAACTTATCAGAAAAGAACAGACGACAGAACAGGTTAAGGATCGATATATAAGATTGGGTATAGCGGCGGCAGAAATCATATTGCCATTGATATTCTACTCGAAGTGGATGAAGAAAGGATTCAAGTTTGAAGAAACAGGTACATTCACCTCAACAACATTCAGAGGTTTATTTAATCGTTTTAAACCTACTAAAAAATAATTAAAAATATAGTTCCAAACGAGGAGACGCGTTATATACACGCCCTCTTCGTTTTTATTAGGAGGATTTTATGCGGTATCACTATGAAAAACCACCGATTTATTTATCAATGTATGGAAAGATTTATATTTGTGACCATCCCGTATATGATAGCTGCACATTGTTCGAGATTAACGGTTTAGGTTTAGCAGTTATACAGCAAAGATATGACGCTGATACGAAAAGTACTTGGTGGAGTGAGGTTGATCCTTGGTTGACAGACGAGTTATACTTACATCCCAATTTTAAGGAATATTTTGATAAACGAGCCGGAAAGTGTGTGAATAGTTTATACCCCACTGTTACGATAAGACAGATTATGAGTCTATCCGTAAATAAAAAGTACTTGTCAAAATACACAAAAGAATGTATAATA
>JAUNPN010000176.1 GCA_030536655.1 bacterium
TTGCATTTATATTATACATGATTCGCACGAAAAAATCAATACAATATACGAAAAATATATAGAACGAGCATAGAATAATATGCTGTTTTAATACATCAGGCTAAACATTTAGTCCTTATTCCTATTCTTTGCCCTGCTTTTATAAACATTATACCTGTTTTTGCATTGAGGACTGCAAAATACGGCTTTAGGTCTGCTTGCTTTGAATACCTTTGAGCAGTGCTTGCAGATTTTCAACGGATTTTCGCCGTTCGTAAGCATAAAGCTGAACATTATTTGTATTTCCAGCAAAAGCGAATGAAAATCCCAGACAATAGTCGGCTTATCCAAAAGCTCTATATGATATGTCGGCGCGATACCGTCAAAGTACGCCATAGCTTGTCGTTAAAATATTTGTTGTTTTATTAAGCTTTTCATAATCCGAAGTTCTGAGTCAAATGTTTTCAATTATCACTTGTTTCATAAGCTCGTCTACAAGCTCCCTTGAGGGAGGCTTTGTGCCTATTGTTGTCACGGCTCCGGCTGAGACCGCCATACACATTTTAACGGTTTCCTCATGGCTAAGCTTGTTTTCCCATGCATAGGCGAGCGCAGCTACCATGGCATCGCCGGCGCCCACAGTGGAATGAGCCTTTACATTAAGTACGGGACACTTTACTCTTATGCCGTCATGAAGAATAATTGCGCCGTCTCCTCCCATAGATACCGCTACGGTTTTTATACCTTTTTTTACAAAGTCATCTGCTATTTTAAGCAGCTCTTTGTCGTCGGCGCCGTCGTCCATACCCACATATTCCTCAAGCTCAACTCTGTTTGGCTTTATAATATCGGGTATAGCTCCGATGGAATTTCTAAAAAGCTCGCCGTCCGCATCAAGAAGCACGGCGGCGCCCTTTGAATGCGCCATTTTCGTTATCTCGCCATATATATCCTTACTTACGCCGGCGGGAATACTTCCCGAAAGAACAAACAGAACGTCCTCTCCTGCCAGCTTTTCAAGCTTTGCCATAAGCTCGTTAATTTTTTCAAGGGGAACAACGCAGCCGTGTTCATTCAACTCCGTCAGCATACCGTTTTCCTCAAAAACCTTTGTATTGGTTCTTGTCTCGCCGTCGACCCAAACAAAATCGGTTTCTATTCCCAGCCCGTCAAGAATATTATCTATTGTTCTGCCGGCATTTCCTCCCAAAAAACCTGTCGCCAAAGTTTTTCCGCCAAGTTCTTTTATTGTTTTTGATACATTTACGCCTTTTCCGCCCGCATCATAAACAGCGGTTTTTATTCTGTTAAGTCCTCCGCGCTCAAGGGTATTAATCTCAACTGTCTTATCTATTGCCGGATTCATGGTTACCGTAACAATCACAGCATATACATCCTCTCTATCTTTGATTTATAAGTTTAGTTACTTCTTCCTTTGTGGGCATTACTCTCAGTGCGCCTTTTCTTGTTGTTACAATAGACGCCGCCGCGTTGGCAAAGATTAGCATTTCCTTTAACCGGTCGTCATTTAAATCATATAAACCGTTTTCAAGTATATAATGTAATACTGAAGCGCAGAATGTATCTCCCGCTCCAGTTGTTTCGATAGTATTTTTCTGAAGAAAGGGAGCTGCTTCCGCTTTGCGGTCCTTATAATAAGCTCTGCTTCCGTTTCTGCCTAAGGAAACTGTAATCAAAGGAATATTATATTCTTTTGCCAAAACGGCGGCCGCTTTATCATAGTCCGTTTCCCCTGTGAACCATACTATTTCATTATCGGATATTTTCAGAATATCGCATTGCTCCATTCCGTAGTCAATTTGCTCCTTAGCTATGTCTAAGGTTTCCCATAAAGGCTCGCGAAGATTGGGGTCAAAGGAAATAATCGCTCCGCTGCTCCTTGCAATCTCAATGGCCTTCTTTGTCGCCCTTCTGCAATTATCGTGCGTCATTGAAAGAGAACCGAAATGCAGTATGCCGCAGCTTTTTATAAGCTCCTCGTTGATTTCATCCTCCTGAAGCATCACGTCCGCATTCCGATAGAAAGAGAAATCTCTGTCGCCATCCGGGAATGTATGCACGAAAGCAAGCGTTGTATGAATTTTATCATCCTTTAAAAGACCCTCTGTACCGATTCCGACTTCCTTTAGGGCTTCCTCAAGCTGAGCGCCAAACATATCGTTTCCGACTTTTCCTATAAAGGAAACCTCATGTCCAAGTCTTTTTAACATAGAAAGCACGTTGCAGGGAGCTCCGCCGGGATTTGCTTCCAAAACAGGGTTTCCCTGACCGCTTATTCCATTTTCCGTAAAATCTATTAACAGCTCTCCAAGAGCTACAACATCTTTTTTGTTCATAGGCTCACCTCATTTTAATCGCTAAGGATTCAGGAAATGCTCTGAAAGACATAACATCTTCTCCTTCGTTTATAAATAACTCCGCAAACGTATTATCATAATACAGATCAAGGCAAATCTTTTTTTCGGATTCAAAGGAAATGCTGCGCTTTTCACCGTATTCGCGGCAGAATCTTTCCTTCAGACAGCTTCTGTCAACAGTAAGTTTTCCTCGCTCTCTGTCAACCGTTATTTTAAAGCAGTCCCCATCTTCTCCTATTTGAATAACCGTAATCTTATCTTCACACTCAGGAATATGAAGCCGGAAGCTGTTTTTTAGAGGAATCGCCTGACCGTCTGTAAGTTTCGCGGTGTCGTACTGAGCCGCCGCTTTTTCGGGAAGACTCTGAATCAACTTACCGTTTACTATCGATATCCTTCTCGGCATAGTAAGCCCATGAACCCACATATCCTCTTTCATATAAGGAAGCGTCTGGCATCCGCAGCCGAACCATCCGAAGAAAATTGGCAGACCATCCTCATCATAAAAGGCTTGAGGCGCGTAAAAATCAAATCCCTTATCCAGCTCATCATAAGCTTCAACATGAAATTCCGGATTATCAACATCAAGATGCCCGATGAGGTAAATTGTTGAAAACTCATTATTATATCTGTCCCCCTCAGGTTTAAGTCCCATAACGGAAAGGAACAAAACATCCTTTCCGTCCACACTCACTATACCGGGGCATTCGATCATATAACCGAATTCCAAACCCGAAATATTTACGCAGCCCTGAAAACTCCAGTCATACCCATCGCTGCTTTTATAGAGAAGAATTCGTCCCTGACCCGCTGTTGTTCCTCCGCCGAGAAACATATAAAAACTACCGTTTCTTTTAAACACATACGGATCTCTGATTGCTCTGTCGAGTCCCTCCGGTATTTCGTCAATAATAGGATTTTTTTCATACTTATTGATTTTTCCATCCGAGGACATTATGGCGAGAGCTTGTTTGGGAACCTTGCCTTCCGGGGTATTGTAGTTGGCTGTATAGTATAAAAACAGCTCGTTTCCAATCTGAATCCCGTTTCCCGAATAACAGCCGTTTTTCTCATATTCCTCTGTGGGAATAAGTATTTCGGCAGACGATTCCCAGTTAATCAGATCTCTTGAAACAAAGTGACCCCAGTGCTTCATTCCGTGGCTTGGCTCGAAGGGAAACCACTGGTAAAACACATGATACGCTCCGTTGTAATAATTAAGACCGTTGGGGTCATTCATTAATCCGCAGGGCGGAGTCAGATGAAAGCGGGGTCTTCTGGCAGAATACTTACAGTATTCTGCCAAAGCTCTCACATATTCAGCATTTTCTGTTGTAACAGGTGTATATTTTTCAAATTGTTTCAGTTCCATTTATTTACTCTCCAATTATATCTTTGCCCGCCTTAACTGTCATACCTGAGCGAAAATTCATAGCTTCGCTGCCTTCCTCCGATTCCACTACCACAACAACCGGATTTAAGCCATTACTTTCAATCTTTTTCTTATCAAAGGTCAGAATCTTCTGTCCCGCTTTTACCTTATCGCCTACTTTTACAAAGCAATTGAAACCGTCGCCGTTCATACTTACCGTGTCAATTCCCACATGTACCAATATGTCGGCGCCGTTTGAAAGAGCAATACCGACCGCATGATTGCTTCCGTCCATAACAGTTGAAACAGTACCGTCCGCGGGGGCAAGAACAACTTCGCTTTCGGGAATTATACCAACGCCTTCACCAAGAATCTTTTCCGAGAAAACACCATCGCCAATATTTTCGACAGGAATAACCTTGCCGTCTACTACCGCGCGGAGTACAGGTTTCTTATCAGCAATTGCCGCCGTTGCGGGCGTTGATGCTTCCTCTTCTTCACCTTTGGGGATGCCTTTAATCTTATCATAAGCAAGTATGAAAATGATTGGGCAGATGAATGCGATCAAATTGCCGATTACATAGAACGGTAATTTTTCCGGTACTACAATAAGCAAACCTAACACGCCCGTAAGAGCCTGACCGATTGCGCGTACGTCTGTAAGCTTCATGAAAGCGCCGCCGATACCGGCGCCAAGACAAGCGCAGATGAAAGGCTTGACCGAGTATTTTAAGTTGACCGCGAAGATAGCGGGTTCCGAAATACCGACTAATGTTGGTACGAAGCTTGAAAAGGCAATATCTTTGTCCTTTGACTTTTTCTTTGCAAGAAGGAACATACCGATTGCAGCGCCACCCTGAGCGATAATAGATACTGACCAGATTCCCTGAATGTAGTTAAAGCCTGTGTTCGCGATAAGGTTAGCCTCGATACCTTGAATAGCCTGATGCGTACCCGTAACAACCAGCGGCTGAAGAAGCGCCGCGAAAATGAACGCGCCAATAGCGCCGAGTTTATTATATAGTATATCGATTATTCCCGCAAGACCGTTACCGATTAAATTGCCGATCGGTCCGAAAACTGTAAACAATGCCGCGTTTGCAAGGAAAACTGTAATTGTAGGCACAAGCACGAAGGAAATTACTGCCGGAACATATTTCTGCGCAATCTTTTCAACCTTACTCATAAAGAATGCTGTTAAGATAGCGGGGAATACGCCGCCTTGGAACGCAACCTTTGCGATATGAAGTCCCGCAAAGTTCCAGTATTCCGCTCCGGATGGGTCAAGAACAAATGTGTTCCTGTTCATAAGGCTTGGATGCACCATAACTATACCTACTAAGATACCAAGAATAGGGTTACCTCCGAAACGCTTAACCGCGCTATACATTACAAGTATTGGCAGGTAATCAAAGGTCGTTGATATGATTCCCATAAAATCGGTTAAGCTTCTTAAAAATTCGCTTGTATCCGCCAGAGAGCCTTCAAGACCGAAAAGTCCCTCGGTTGCAAGAAGCGACTTTAAGCCGGTTATGATAGCCGCCGCGACGAACGCGGGAATGATAGGAATGAAAATATCCGAGAATACCTTGAAAACTTGCTGCAGCTTACCAAGCTTACTTGCGCCCTCCTGCTTTGCCTCCGCCGATGACAGCTCTTTAGTTCCCGTTACCTCGATAAAAGCATCGAGCTTCCACGGAAACTCTAATTTCCCCATAGAAACTTAATTTTTTGATTGTTA